>NZ_JAVJRX010000132.1:0-3717 GCF_040219735.1 Coleofasciculus sp. G1-WW12-02
CTAAGGCTTTTTCAAGGTTTTTTTTAGATTTAACTATAACGCCTTGCAAACTAAGAAGTTGAGTAAGCTGTTTCTTCATTTTTCGACTGTGTTTATTCAGGTATTAACTAACATTTTAGCATAATAAGTCCTGAAGAACCATAATTATGCACAACGGATACAACTATCGAACACTCAACCCCTGGGAACAAACAGCACTAGAACACCTATCAGCAATGATTGGGGAAATAATCGGTGCAGGTTTTGAAGACCCCAGCTGCTTAATGGAACGAGTAAGTAATATGGTCTTGGAACTTAGCTACTGGGATACACCAAATAACCATGATGACTCAGTAACTAATCTGCCCAATAACGCAATAACTGTGAACGAAGAAATCGAAGCGATCACAAGTTCATACTCTGATACCCAACCCAAATACATCTACTACGGAGCTTCTGGGGAAGACGGCGACAAAGAAATAAATCCTAGCTGGGGTGACTCTGAAGAAGAAGAGACCCAAGTGCCAGGATTTCAAGACATAGACTACGAAACAGCCTACATATATGCGAATCGTCCAGATCCAGAAGTAGAAGACGAAGACGATATTCCTTATTAAACCTTCTCGCACCCTACCTTCTAATTTAAGAAGGGGGGCTGCGGTAAGGTGTCAAACTTACCGCTTGAGCTTCAGAAATGGAGCATCACCAGACGCAGTAGGCACGCAGTTTTACCGTGAAATGACCCAAAAGGTTTTGACTTTTCGTGACTGCACCTACTGCATTACTTGACCAATATTATACCATAAGTCCGCCTGACGAGCTAGATACAACTCATCTAGCTAAACACTCATAGTGTCGCGGCTTAGAGTTGACAATCTACGCCGTCTAACCTTCTGGTTAGTTACCTGCTACCCGGTTTCAGAGTGAATTGATTTCACAATTTCAGGAGATTCTCGACTGGGTACTTGTTGCAGGTTTATTCTCCTACTTACAGAACCTTGAAAAATGAAAAGAATCTTAGGCGGTGACATCTGTAAAGACCGCGTGGTCTGTTGGCTACTTGAAGAAAGACCCAACGACCTGCGAAGCTATTGGAAGTCTGAAGTCAAATCAAGATCTAAAGATCCAGTAGAGGATGAAATGACTTTCTACTTCACAAAGACGGGAATATCCCATCTGCTCGAAGTAAAGCCAGATGCAATTGTTTTAGAACCGACCGGAGTTCATTACTCCTGGCTACTAGCTCACATCTGTCAGTGTGAAGGAATTGAAGTGTTATGGGTCGGACACTGCGAGGCTACTCATTATCGGAAAAGTCACAAGCTCCCCGATAAGAACGACTTGGCGGACGCCCTAGCCCTAGCCGCTTACTCTCATGATCACTGGGGAAAACCTGATAAGTTCCTCCAGTTTGAACCAGGACCTATCGTACAAATCCGAGATCTGTATTTACAGATGAAATCCCTAACCCGTGTACAATCACCAATCATTAATCGGGTACGACAGCAACTGTGCAGGGAGTTTCCCGAAGCAGCTTTCAAAAATTCCCAGCCGGGAAAAGACGGATTAATACCGCTATGGGCATGGCTCGGAAATGTTGAACGCAAGGACGTAAGGCGTAACTTTTACTATGACCGGCTCTACGATAAATCAGTGGCAAAAGAGTATGGCATTGAAATCAGCCAATTTTCTCAACGATACGCCGTAATGCTTTGTCAAATCCACTCATGGGAACATGAAGCAGAACAGAAACTAGCAGAACTGATTTATAGCAAGTCGCTCTGGTGTATTTACAACTCCCGTACCTGAGGCTGAGTCCAGATGAGATGTTCGTACAAACAAAGTGTAATTAGACCAGCGCGAAGCGCTATACCTCCCACAATTCAGAGAATATAACCAGATCTTCGATAAATTCGGGATCGGGCTACGACTAAGAGCGCTGCTACTATGCCACATCTACCCACTGAGCAAATTTGAATCATTGGGTAGTTTTAAACTGAAGTTCCCCTTTGACAAATCGCTACACCGTATGCATATCCAGGCTTAGGGCGATTTTGCTCTTGGCTTCACTGGGTACATATCAGGCTGACGCCCAATAAATCTAAAGCCTTTCTTTGTACCGGAGTAGGTTCTGTTACCTTGTCAAAGTCGAAATTTACACTTGGGATATTAGACTGAATTCGATTGTTAACAATTGTGCCTAAATCAGCCAACAGGGTTTGAAAGCTATGCACGGGTAAATTATCGACTGTCCGCTTCTTTTGAGCTTTAGAAGAAGCGGAATCGCTCCGAACTGAGTGGGTGACTATTCCTTCACGTAACCTAAGAGCATTTTCCCAATCATCTTCATCGAAAAGAAGTGGAGCTAGACATCGGCGCATATGCCATTCTACATAGTACGCCAACATACATAAGAAAACATGGGCTTTGACTCTATCACTCTTTGGATGATAGATAGGACGTACCTTTAAGTCAATGGTTTTGTAGCTGCGAAAAGCTTGCTCAACTTTAGATAAGCTTTTATAAGCTTTGACAGTATCTTCGGCTGTCAATGTTTCTTCGGGGACAGAAGTTCTCACCACATATAAGCCATCTAATGTAGCTTCTTCATTGATGCTTTCTCGGTTTCTTTGGTAAGTAAAGCTATCGGGAGTTATCTGAATTTGGAAATGTTTAGCCACACCATACTTGTTGATAACTTCACCCACTTTGAGTCCAATTTCAGCTTCACCCCGTAGGGGGCATCTTTGCCGCGATGTGGCGCTGACTATTTTATCTAATTTCTGCTCAGTGGCTTGTAATAACTCTTCTCGATTTCTCTTTCTAACTTCTGCTAACAAGGGATTCCGACAGGCGACTAATCTCTCTCCAGGATAGTCTTCACAGGTAATTTCAGCTAGGTCTTTTTCATCAAATAGAGACAGTTGTATGTACGACTGGTTCACCAGTTTCCGGATTTGGCTTGAACGCAGCGCCGTTATCCAATCTACTCCTGCTGTTTCATAAAGGTCTTCTCTGATTCTAGCTTGTGTTATCATGCCCCTGTCCCCCACCCAGATTATTTTCTTTAATCCAAACCGAGTGCGGACTTTTTCTATCTGTTGGGTTAATGTACTAGGGTCGGCTGTATTTCCCTCAAATACTTCGACAGAAATCGGACATCCTTGGGCGTTACATAATAATCCAAATACGATTTGCAGTTTCCCTTTTTTCTTGTCTCTATTATACCCGAATTGTGCCAAAGGACAAGTCTTTCCTTCAAAATATGTTGAGCTGACATCATAGAGAACTAATGTTCCTTCAACCAGATGGATAGCGGCTAAACTGTTTTCTATCTCCTCTTGCCGAGACAAGAGCCAGTCCATCGCTAAATAGAGTTCATCTTCGTCCGTCCCAGACAATCCCAATAGTTCTCCTAGACTGGATAGTTTGGTCGCTTCTTGTAATCCTCTCGCTGTGGCTAATTTCGACTTAGGGGCAATAATCCTTGCCGCTATCATCGATAGCACTAATCGTCTGTTACGTGTGTTTTCGCTGCTGATGATTGAGTCTAATCCTATTTTTTTTATCGTTCCGAGTACAGCAGCAACGTGACCGTGAGGGCGAGAGCGAACTATGTTAAACGCCTCCTCTATGTCTTCGATGGCTTTGCCACCTTTGAGGAGAATCTTTAAACCATCTACCGCTTCATCCGGCAATTTGGACAGGTTAGCTAGAGTCCGTTTACGCACTTTCTTT
>NZ_JAVJRX010000133.1:0-30893 GCF_040219735.1 Coleofasciculus sp. G1-WW12-02
GACTTGTATTTACATTACCACAATAGTAGAACGTTATCCGAATTATTTGACTGGCGAATAAATTCGCTACCTAGACGGTTCGCTCGGTTTCATCTCCCAGCTAAAGAGCGTGGGAGCCTTCACCCATCGCTTTTCCGGTAATAAGTTAATTGTAGGGGCGGTTTTTACGGATAACCTTTGACAAAAACCAATACCTTGACTAAACCCGCCCTTATTCAAGTTTAGGGGCGAGGTCAACCCGGATCGAGTGTCAGAACGCCTTCTGAGATTGGATAAGTTGCGCGGTTAAATAAAAATGGGATAATCTGTGGCTACTTATCAACAAGCATTTCCCATGTCAGTAGCAGAGCGGATTATAGTCCCCTTAGATGTACCTACCGAAGCCCACGCGATCGCTCTCGTGGAACAATTACCCCAAGTGAGGTTCTGGAAAGTAGGACTGGAGCTATTTGTCAGTAGTGGATCTGCGATTCTTCAGATTCTCAAAGATCGGCAAAAACGGATCTTTTTAGATCTAAAGTTTCACGATATTCCTAATACAGTAGCTGGGGCGACACGGGCGGCTGCTGGGTACGGCGTAGATTTACTGACAATTCATGCCGTAGCTGGTTCCATGGCGCTCAAAGAGGCGGTAGCAGCAGCGAAGCAAGGAGCAGAAGCCGCCGCCTGTTCACCACCGAAATTAATTGGAATTTCCCTACTTACCAGTTTGAACTCGCGAGATTTAGCCTTTGATTTAAAGGTTCCAATTGAGTTACCCGAATACGCCCTACAGATGGCGCTTTTGGCGCAAAAAGCCGGATTAAATGGGGCAGTCTGTTCGCCCCAAGAAGTGTCCCAGCTTCGACAAGTGTGTGGCGATGATTTTCTCCTAGTTTGTCCCGGTGTCCGTCCCAGTTGGTCTGAACAGGGCGATCAACAGCGCTCGATGACGCCAGCAGATACCCTGAAAGCGGGAGCTGATTACTTGGTGATTGGACGACCCATCACGGCGGCGCCTGACCCCGTCGCCGCCTGGGAGAGAATTTGCCAGGAGTTAAATGAAGTCATCAGTTATCAGTAATCAGTCAATTGTCAGGGCGGGTTTATAGCAAGACAACTCCCTATGAATCTTAAGTTGATCCAATGCCTAACAGTTGCCTATTGGCTAGGATTCCAGATGGATGGTAGAGCATTTAATACCGATTACATCCTCGGCTCACAAACGCTGAAGATGAAACCGACAGAGCAAATCGTCCTCCCCTGTACCCCTACATTCCTGCATCCTTGTACCCCTAAACCTATACTTCTGGCTCAATCTTTGACTTGTCCGGAGGATGTAGAAACGTTAACATCTCTGATGCTGCGGGATTTGCCTAACTATGCGAATCGGGTGATTCAGCGATCGCGACCTGTAAATGAGGATATTGATATCAATCTATATATCATCGTGGCAGGGCGGGCGGAATTTCAACCCCTGACCCTTGGTCCTGGTTCCTATAATTCTGTGACAACTGCCAACGTAGAACCCCCGCAGCAAGTGTTTTTCACGACTCTAGAACGCCAATATGTCGAGAGAGGTGCAATTGAAACCCAAAGTTTTCACTGGCTCTTTTTAACCCATACCGATAGTGGATGGCGCTTGGCTCTGATGTTTACGCGCCTAGGTTCAGCTTCACCAGAACGCCCACCAACGCCGCCGCGAGAGAGTAGTGATGGTATTATGGGTCGAGCCGTGCAGCTCTGGTTGCGAGATTGTCGGGCGGGCGCAATTCAAGTCTCCTACAGATAGTGGTTTATCTTACAATTGAAATTATAAATTAGTGCTGAATCTGTTAAATTTTATTGAGGGCATTTTGGTAAATACCTCAACTCCAGTCTTTAATTTTCCTTTGATAGTGCCAGATTAATGCCCGATAATTTGCGACAAACTATTGCTCTTTACATAGAAGATATTGAATCGCCTGTGGGTAGGCGATTCAACTTGCTGATTATGGGGTTAATCCTCTTATCTTCAGCAATTTTCGTGTGCGAGACTTATCCCATACCGCCGCTGCTTCGCCTAAGTCTGGATATTATTGACCGAATTATATTAATTGTTTTTGTCGTTGAGTATTTACTCCGATTTTGGGTCGCTGAGTCTAAACTTGATTTCTTTTTTAGCCCAGTTTCTCTCATCGATCTAATCGCGATTGTACCTTTCTTTCTCGGCGTCACTGATATCCGATTTATTTTGATTTTCCGCTGGTTCCGTATTTTAAGGTTAATCCGTTTCCTAAGTTTGAAAATTTATGTTTTTAGAATTGGCAATCAAGATAGTATTATCTTAGCTCGGATATTATTCACATTGTTTACAATAATATTTGTTTACTCTGGATTAATTTATCAAGTTGAACATGGAGTCAATCCCAAGAACTTTAACACATTTTTAGATGCATTATATTTCGCTGTAGTCACGATGACCACTGTTGGGTTTGGTGACCTCACACCAATTTCAGAAGGGGGTCGATTACTAACAGTGCTGATGATTTTGACAGGTATTGCTCTCATTCCTTGGCAATTGGGAGATTTAGTCAAGTATTTACTGAAAACGGCTAACCAAGTAGAGAAAGTCTGTGCCGGGTGTGGTTTGCCGTTTCATGATTCTGATGCTGAGTTTTGTAAAATTTGTGGGACTAAATTAGAGCAGGCTGATTTATTTAAATCTTGATTGTTCATTAATTAAGTGTTTATGCAATCTGTCATTAGATAGAGATATTTAATTTTAACTTAAAACTTTGGGTAGACAGGATGAATAGATCATTAGAGTTAGGATTTATTAATCATACTCGTTCATAAAAAACAGTTATTTCCTAAAAAGACATGGTAAAAAATAAATTGAACTACCTGAAAAAATTAATCAGTCCTATGGGAGTTGCTTATACAAGTCTTTTCTTGACTTTTCCCGCATTAGCACTCCTTGGTTCTTATTCTAGTCCTTCGCCTAACTATCGAGAGCGTCCTCAGTATAATACTGAATTAATGGTGCAAGTTCGGAAATTTTTGGCTCAAAATCAACCCGACAATACACCATCTAATAATGGAGTAGTAATGAACCCACCTTCACCGGAAAATGAATAGTTGGAGTATTCTTGCTAAATCAAGGTAAATCGTCGATTTCCTGATACAGTTCCTCTAAATCCTGCTGTTGAGTCCGTCGCGAACGCCGTCGATACTTCTTTGTTTCTAACTTGGGTTCGTAGTGCGTTTGTCCTTTTCCTTTTGTTTTCGCCTTAAGAGTGGACTCTGGATCAGCTTGTTGGTGCAACCGTTCCTGACGCGCGATCGCTTCCTCTAAGAAACCCAGATAATGATCATAGCGTTCCCACTCTCCCCGTACCGCACAGTTGGGTTCATCTCGATGTAAGCAATCACTAAATTGGCAATTGGCTACTGCTAACCGTTGTTGTGCTTCGGGAAAGTAATGGATTAAATTGGCTGGCGTGCAATCCAAGTCAGGCTGATTAAATCCCGGCGTATCTGCCAATAAACCCCCTTGGGGTAACTCAAATAATTCCACATGGCGGGTGGTGTGGCGCCCTCGCCCTAATTTTCCGGTTACTTTTCCCACTCGTAGGTTGGCTTCAGGGGCAAGTTGGTTAATTAAGCTGGATTTCCCCACTCCAGACAATCCAGCTAAGACCGTAATTTTTTGGTTTAAGCGATCGCTGAGTTCTGCTAAACCTATATTATTGTAAACACTGATAAATATGGGTTGGTATCCCCAAGCTTTCAAGCGCTGCTGCCACTGCTGTTGTTCTTCTTTTGTGACTAAATCGCTTTTATTCAGACACAAGCACACCTGGAAACCCGTTGATTCTGCCTTGACTAAAAAGCGACTCAACTGATAGGGATCAAGGGTAGGTTCTTCTAACGCAAAGACCAGGAGAATTTGTTCAGCATTAGCAACGGGAGGACGATCCAGTTGGGTAATCCTAGGGAGAACATCCGCGATCGCACCTCGATTCCCTGTCCAGTCCGGTTCTTCGATGACAACGCGATCGCCCACCATGACCCGTTGACCAATTTTTTTCAATCGGGAACGACGAGTACATAATAGTGTAGAGACGTAGCAGGCTACGTCTAAATTTTGATCACAATTCGACTCTAACCTGACCTCATAGAAATTAGCCTGAACTGCCAGAACTGTCCCCAATAAGGGGGGAGATAACTCAGACGGTGGGATATCTACTATCTCACTCATGCAGAGGCTTGAGGACGCCGTACTTTTAGGGCAAAGTAGTCTGTGTGATTTTCGAGTGCCTCTATGGGGTAACCTGCCATCGCCAAACTATCGGGAACCTGTTCAATGGGTTCCCCCGGATCAAGCCACACTTCCAATAAAGATCCGGGCGTCATTTGTTCTAGACATAGCTTAGTTCGCACAAAGTTAATTGGGCAAGGTGTTCCTCGCAAATCTAGTTGAGCATCGGGTGTCTGATTAATTGTCGATACCGTTGGCTTACTCATCCGCGAAACAGTCCTCCCAAAAAGTCTTCTAGACCGCCTTTGCCGGTGCGATCGCCTTTAATTTTTGCCAGCTTCTCGAGCAACTCCCGTTCCTCCGTCGTGATCCGGGTGGGAATGTCTATTTGAATCGTAATCAAATGGTCGCCCCGACTCACAGGATTCCCTAATTTTGGCACACCATGATTTTCCAACGTTAACACCGTATTCGGTTGGGTTCCTGGGGGAATCTTCAACTCCACCGGACCATCGACGGTATTAATCTGTAGACGACAGCCTAAAATAGCTTGTAAGTAGCTAATTTTCAGATCAGACAGAATATTAATTCCATCCCGCTGAAATTCAGCATCTTCCTCAACAAATAGGTAGACATATAAATCTCCTGGAGGACCACCGCGCGATCCCGCATCTCCTTCTTTAGAAACCCGCAGCCTGGTTCCATTATCCACACCAGGTGGAACCGTAATTTTCAGCTTTTTGGTTTCTTGTTTGCGACCTGATCCCCCACAGGTTTCACACTTATCCTCAATCACCTGTCCTTCGCCGTTACAAGTGGGACAGACTGAAACTTGAGTGAAACTGCCAAAGGGGGTACGAGTAGCGCGACGCACTTGTCCTGTACCGCTACAGGTCGAACAGGTACGTGGTCGAGTTCCCGGTTTTGCTCCGGTACCGTTACAGGTATTACAGGTTTCTTGGTGAGGAATCCGAATTTCCTTTTCCCCACCGAATACAGCTTCCCGGAATTCCAGCTTCAAGTCTAGGCGCAGGTCATCCCCTCGCACAGGTCCACCACGCCGACGCGCCGTTTGCTGACCCGCACCACCAGCAAAACCACTGAAGAAGCTTTCAAAGATATCGGCAAAACCCATATCCCCAAAATCGGGATAGCCAGCTCCAGCACCTGATGATACACCCGCCTCGCCAAAGCGGTCGTATCGTGCCTTCATCTCTGGTTCGGAAAGGATTTCGTAAGCTCGATTAATTTCTTTAAATCGCTCTTCCGCTCCTTGTTCCTTGTTAACGTCTGGGTGGTACTTCCGGGCAAGGCGACGGTAAGCCCGCTTTATTTCTTCTTTGTCAGCGTCGCGAGAGACGCCGAGAACGTCATAGTAGTCAGGCATAGAGCAATGCGGGAGGGTTGGATTACGTTAGGGGGTGGGTTGATAGTGATAGTCTGTTCAGGAGATCGGCTTGAGCGCCACTGATGGCTGATATCCGGCTCACCTGCACGTCTATCCATTTTGGATCAAAAAACCAACGAATTGCTACTTCCATTTATGCATTACCTTAGTCAACTGTTTCATAGTCAGCATTATTTACGGTTTCATCATCAAAGTTAAGAATTAACTCTTCTTCTTCGGGTTCCGATTCTGAGGGTTCACTAACCTCTACTGGTGAAGCAAGTTCTTCCTCGCTTTCGCTAATCTCATCGGGTTCCAAATCGGGCGCACTTTGCTGGTAGACGGCTGCACCAATAGTAAACAGCGTTTGTTGGAAATCTTCCAGTTGCTGTTTAACGTCCTCAACCGTAACCGATGGGTCTTTGAGCGCAGCTTGTAGCTGTTGCTTTTTCTTCTCTCCCTGCGCCTTCAAGTCCTCACGTACCAAATCGGCATTGTCTTTCAGGGTCGATTCGTAACTGTAGAAGAGGCTTTCGGCTTGATTTTTCAGTTCCACCAGTTGCATCCGACGGCGGTCTTCTTCGGCATATTGCTCGGCTTCTTGGCGCATCCGTTCCACTTCGCCACCACTTAATCCACCGGTGTTGGTAATTCGGATGCTTTGCTCTCTTCCTGTACCTTTATCCGCCGCTGAGACGTTAAGAATTCCATTGACATCGATATCAAAGGATACCTCAATTTGAGGCACACCTCGGGGAGCCGGAGGAATGCCTGCTAGTAGAAACTTACCCAAGCTTTTGTTATCACGAGCCATCGCCCGTTCACCCTGGAGGACGTGAATTTCCACAGAGGTTTGCCCGTCCGTCGCCGTGGAAAAGATTTGGGATTTACTGGTGGGTATTGTGGTGTTACGCTCGATAATTTTGGTGAAAACTTCGCCCAAGGTTTCAATTCCCAGTGAGAGCGGGGTCACGTCTAGCAACAGCAAGTCTTCAACTTCACCGCCCAAGATGCCCCCTTGAATAGCTGCACCTAGGGCAACGGCTTCATCGGGGTTGACTGATTTATCTGGCTGGCGACCGCCGAAAAACTTACTAATCGCTTTCTGGACGGCTGGGATGCGAGTCGAACCCCCGACCAGCAGAATCCGGTCGATATCATCGGGCTTAAGTTCACCATCTTTGAGCGCCTGTTTTACGGGTTCGATGGTACCTTTAATCAGGTCGATCGCCAGTTCTTCAAACTTCGCTCGTGACAATTCCATCTCTAGATGTTTCGGACCCGTTTCATCTGCCGTAATAAACGGCAGGTTGATCGAGGTGTTCAACATACTAGAGAGTTCAATTTTTGCCTTTTCTGCGGCTTCTCGCAAGCGCTGTAACGCCATCTTATCGGCGCCGATATCGATGCCTTCTTGTTCCTTGAACTGCTCAATCATCCAGCGCACGATTACGTTATCGAAGTCATCGCCTCCTAAATGGTTGTTGCCAGACGTGGCTTTGACTTCAAATACGCCGTCACCCAGTTGCATGACCGAGACATCGAATGTACCGCCGCCTAAGTCAAAGACGAGGACTTGTTGTTCTTGGTCTTGCTTATCCAGACCATAAGCCAACGCTGCTGCGGTTGGTTCGTTGATGATCCGCAGCACTTCTAGACCTGCAATGGTTCCAGAATCTTTGGTGGCTTGCCGCTGGGCATCCGTAAAATAGGCAGGTACCGTGATTACCGCTTGTTCTACGGGTTCACCGAGAAAGTTTTCGGCATCGGCTTTGAGCTTTTGCAGGATCATGGCAGAGATTTCCTGCGGCGTATACTGATGGGAGCGGATTTGGACATCAACGGTATCGTCGCGACCCTTGATACAGGTATAAGGAACTCGCGATCGCTCCTCTACCGTGTCATCCCATCGACGACCAATAAACCGTTTAATACTATGGACAGTATTTTCAGCATTGGGAACTGCCTGACGCTTCGCCAGTTGACCAACCAAGCGCTCATTCGATTTGCCAAATCCCACAATACTCGGTGTGGTTCGTCCGCCTTCCGTGTTGGAAATGACGAGGGGCTGACCTCCTTCCAGGACAGCCACGCAACTATTCGTTGTGCCCAGGTCGATGCCAATGACTTTTCCCATAGCGCTTCGGCCTATTTGATCGGTAAGGTTTTCTTCTTTAGGTGGTAATCTGTGGCTACAGAACTCGCCTGATGTTCGCTCAACCGTTTTTTTCGGGTTGATTAAACCAGCTACAGCTACTTAGACAAGATCTATTTTAGAGACAGACAAGTCGGGCAGGTATACCCCTGCCGCTTAAGTTTCTGGTTCTGCCGAGGTGTCCTCCTCTGAGGTTACCATGGGTTCTGGAGCCGCAGCAACTTTAACCATGGCATGGCGCAGCACGCGATCGCCTAAGAAATAGCCACGTATAAGCTGTTCCATGACGATTCCTTCGCCGTATTCATCGCTGGGCTGCCGCATCACCGCTTCGTGGAAATTGGGATCAAACTCCATTCCTTCCGGACGCATCGGCGAAACCCCTAAGCGTTTGAAGGCCTCCACGAGTTGCTTGTAGATTACCTGATAACTCTTATGCACCGCCATCTCCCCATCATTTTGAGGTTTGATTTGCGATCGCGCCCGATCAAAGTTATCGACGACGGATAATAACTCGCCCAGAGTATTACGCTTAACTTGATGTTCTAAATCTTCTTTTTCTTTCGCCGTCCGCTTGCGGAAGTTATCAAAATCGGCAGCCATCCGCATGGATTGGGTTTTAAAGGCTTCAAATTGCTGATTAATTTCCTCAATTTGAGCTTTAAGGAGTTCATTTTCCTGCTTTAAGGTTTCGATAACCGCGACATCCTCCTGACTCGGCAATCCGGCGGAGTCTGATTCAGCAGACTCACTCTCTACACCTTGCCCTGCCGAAGTTTTTGTCGCTTCGGTTGTCACTTCAGAGGTTGCCGCTTCTGCCGTTGATGGTGACTCAACCTCAGGTTGTGTCCCAACCTCCACCTCGGAAGTTGCCTCATTTAAATCGGGGTTATCTGAATTCACTGCCTTATGCTTATCTGTTTGTTGCAACGTAGTATTTTGTTGTTTTTCTTCGTCACTCATGATTCACTCGTACTAAAAACTCGATCAATCTCCTGCTCCTTCTAGGATGGCAACGTTTACCTTGCCCAGATTAACGGCAAGATTTAGGGTAGGCTAAAGCCCCAGGCATCAAGTCGGGATTGCTACCTCCTCAAATCCTAGTACATACTGGTGAAAATTGTCTGTTAATGTCTATTGATTCAATAGCACCTGAACAGGATTTCCCGGAGCATGTTCCAGAGGTTAGCCACGTCTGGGAGACGGGGAGTATTTTTCCGGCTGGGTATTTGCCGCCACCCTGCACGAGTAGAGCAACCCTAACCTAGAGATGGGCGAGACTGAGTTTAATTCCAAGGGGTGTAAAACGGTTAAGATAAAACTTGTGGCGGTATCCCCATTTATAATAAGGAATAGAGTATTCTATCAGGGTATAGAGGACTAATTTTGACTTCAGTCAGAATTCTATCACGTTTAGATTATCTGAAGACTTGCATTTCACCCTTGCCAGGATATTGGTAACTCCAGCATGTTGGCATCCGACCTTATTCACGCCTCAAAGTGTTTCCCAGCATGGATACTCTGATCTAAACCCAGTGAGAAGGGAGCCATCCTGAGATCTGTCCAGCCATTTTATTTGAATCGGCGGCAAGGCGAATGGGGTTACCGTTGCCTTTTTCTCCAGTACGACAAAAGCTAAAACTTTTAGGATTTCTGTAATCTTTAAGGAGATAGTCTCACCCACTATGACTCAATCCCCATCATCATCAGCAAGACGTGCCCTTGTTGTCAAAAACGATTTTTCGCCCTTTGGAAATAAACTAGTTCAATCGGGTTACGTTGATGACGGTCAAATGCGGCAGGCATTGGCGGAAAGCCGTAAGTCAGGACGACCTCTAACCGATGTCGTTGAATCAATTACCGGGCGTCAGTTGCCACCCGACTTAGTGCGTCAGTACAAGAAACAGCAACTATTTGAACTAAAAATACTTTACGGTGTTGAATCTCTCGATCCGGAACTTAGTGAAATTTCAGGTCACCAAGTCAAGGAACTCATAGAAAGTTTGATTCCCATTGACATCTGTAGTCGCTATCGCTTGGTGCCATTATCCAAGAATGACACACAACCCCCATCGGTTCTGGTGGCAATGGTTGATCCGGATAATCTCGACGCCCAAGATGATCTGAACCGGATTCTGCGCCCTCAAGGAATTGGGCTACGGCGGATGGTGATTACCCAGGAAGACTATCAGCATCTGATTAATCAATATCGCGATAAAAAACTGGCACAAGAGAAGGAACAGGAAGCTGCCAAGCAGACAGACATCAGTAAGGATCTTGAGAATCTTGACACCCTTTCCGATGCACCGGACGAAACAGAAGCAGATTTAGGGGCAGCCCTGAATGAAGCCGGTGGCGCCCCGGTGATTAACTTGGTGAATAGAATCCTCGCCAAAGCCCTGCAAGAGGACGTATCGGACATTCACATCGAACCCCAGGAGGAATACTTACGTGTTCGCTTCCGCAAAGACGGCGTACTGAGGCAAGCCTTTGAGCCCTTACCCAAAAAGATTAAAGATGCCGTTGCTGCTCGCTTCAAAATTATGTCAGATTTGGACATCGCTGAACGCCGAGTACCTCAAGATGGCAGAATTCGGCGCATGTTCCAAGGGCGCAAGGTTGACTTCCGGGTCAGTACCCTACCCAGCCGCTATGGTGAGAAGATTGTCCTGCGGATTTTAGATAACTCTAGCACCCAGCTTGGTTTGGACATTCTGATCACTGACCCAGAAAGCTTGGAAATTGTCAGGGAAATGGCAGCACGCCCCTTTGGGTTGATCTTGGTCACGGGTCCGACGGGTTCCGGTAAATCCACAACCCTATATTCTATGCTGGCTGAGCGCAATGATCCAGGCGTCAATATCAGCACAGCAGAAGATCCAATTGAGTATTCCTTACCCGGTATTACCCAGGTGCAGGTACTGCGGGAAAAAGGGATGGACTTTGCCTCGATTCTACGCTCATTTCTACGGCAAGACCCAGATGTGATTCTGGTGGGTGAGACGCGCGATAAGGAAACCGCGAAAACCGCGATTGAAGCGGCGCTCACGGGACACTTAGTCTTAACCACTCTCCATACCAATGACGCGGCTGGCGCCATCCCCCGCCTAGATGAAATGGGAGTTGAACCGTTCATGGTGTCGGGTGCGCTCCTGGGAGTTTTAGCCCAGCGCCTGATGCGGCGGGTTTGTTCGGAGTGCCGCACACCTTACCAACCTAGTGCGGCTGAACTGGCTCGATTTGGTTTAACTGCTTCCAGCGAAGGAGAAGTCACCTTATATAAAGCCAATACCCTACAACCCGATGAAATTTCCGAAGCTCGTTCTAAAGGAACACTCTGTCCAAAATGTAATGGGATCGGATACAAAGGACGAGTGGGTGTGTATGAAGTCATGCGGATGACCGAACGACTGCAAACCCTTATTAACGAAGGCGCGCCTGCCGAACGGCTGAAAGAAGCAGCGGTTGAGGAAGGGATGAAAACCTTATTATTCTATAGTTTAAACCTGGTGCAGGACGGTCATACAACATTGGAAGAAGTAGAACGGGTAACCTTTACTGATTCTGGTCTTGAGGCAGAACTGAAAGCCAAACGCAAGCAATCCCTCTCCTGTAGTACTTGCGGCGCCGGGTTACAACCGGAGTGGCTAGACTGTCCGTATTGTATGACCCCGCGCTTCCGTGACTAACTGTTGCGGCTATTCATGAATTGTTGTTGGCTTTAACCCCCAACAACAATTGATTCGGAAACAAACACTGATAACTAACAACTGATTCGTATTGGGAGACAACACCATGGCAATGGATTTAATTATTGAAGACTTGATGGAGCAGCTCATTGAAATGGGTGGCTCAGATATGCATATTCAAGCTGGGGCACCTGTCTATTTCCGTATTAGTGGTAAACTCCAACCCTTCGGGGAAGACCCCCTGAATCCCCAAGAATGTCAGAAGCTGATCTTCAGTATGCTCAATAACAGTCAGCGCAAGGAATTGGAGCAGAACTGGGAATTGGATTGCTCTTATGGAGTGAAGGGATTGGCTCGCTTCCGGGTCAATGTTTATAAAGAGCGGGGTTACTACGCGGCTTGCTTGCGAGCGTTGTCCTCCAAGATTCCCAACTTTGATCAGTTAGGTCTGCCTGATATTGTTCGGGAAATGAGCGAACGTCCTCGGGGATTAGTACTGGTTACAGGACCAACAGGTTCGGGAAAAACCACCACACTGGCGGCAATGGTTGATTTAATTAATCGTACCCGACCCGAACATATTCTTACCGTCGAAGACCCGATTGAGTACGTCTTTCCCAATATTAAAAGCTTAGTTCACCAACGTCAAAAAGGTGAAGATACTAAAAGCTTTGCTAATGCGCTCAAAGCCGCCTTACGGGAAGACCCGGATGTGATTCTGGTCGGCGAGATGCGGGACTTGGAAACCATTTCCCTGGCAATTTCAGCCGCAGAAACGGGTCACTTGGTCATGGGAACTTTGCACACCAGTTCCGCCTCTCAAACCGTAAACCGGATGCTGGACGTGTTCCCCCCTGAACAACAACCTCAAGTTCAAGCTCAGCTCTCAAACTCCTTAGTCGCCGTCTTCAGTCAAACCCTAGTACCCAAGAAAAACCCGAAACCCGGTGAGTTTGGTCGGGCAATGGCACAGGAAATTATGATTGTCACCCCGGCTATCTCTAACCTAATCCGTGAAGGGAAAGTTGCCCAAATGTATTCCGCCATCCAAACCGGGATGAAAATGGGCATGATCACCATGGAACAGACGTTGGCAAATTTAGTCAAACAAGGAACAATTTCCTTTGAAACAGCCGTGTCCAAGAGTTCTAAGCCCGACGAGTTACAGCGTATTCTCGGTGGAGCCGCCGGAGTGGCTGCAGGGGGCGGTAAAGTTGGTGCTAAGACTCGCTAAGTTATCGGGGTTAGTTTTTTCGTGAACAAAAAACATCACGAAAAAACTAGCCCTTCCCTTTAATTCTTTTTTCATTCAGACGCAAGCCATGCCTACCTTCATTGCTGAGGTTCGGGATTCCAAAGGAAACGCCAAAAAAGAGAAAGTGAAAGCTCTCTCTACTGATCAAGCCCGCGCCCACTTTCAAAATAAATATCCGACTGTTGGTAGTATTCAGAAAGCTTTTAGCCTGGAAGACCTGAATTTAGACGCAATCCAGGAAAAGATGACGAGTGTCAGTGTTAAAGACCGAGCCGTCTTTTCCCGGCAATTTGCGGTAATGGTGAATGCTGGAGTTGCCATCGTTCGCTGTCTGGGTATCTTATCTGAACAATGTGCCAATCCCAAGCTAAAAAAAGCGCTGACTGCCATCAGTACCGAAGTCCAGCAGGGAACCAGTCTCTCCGATTCGATGCGGGAGCATCCCGCCTGCTTCGACCAACTTTATGTCAGTATGGTGCAAGCAGGCGAGGTTGGGGGTGTCCTGGATGAAGTTCTCAACCGATTAGCCAAGCTGCTCGAAGATATGGCGCGGCTGCAAAATCAGATTAAGTCGGCAATGACTTATCCTCTGGTGGTGGGTGGCTTTGCTGTACTGGTGTTTTTGGGAATGACCATTTTCCTCATCCCTATCTTTGCTGGGATTTTTGAAGAAATCGGCGGAACATTACCAGCCCTGACTGCCTTTATGCTCTGGTTGAGTGGTGTTCTCAGAAGCTGGTACGCCCTGATTCCAGTTGGGGTGATCATCGTTACCACGGTTGTCGTCAAGCAGTACTACAAAACTCCACCGGGTCGCCTGCAAATCGATGCACTGCTATTGAAAGTACCTCTGTTTGGTGAACTGAATGAAAAATCATCAGTTGCCCGTTTTTGCCGCGTCTTTGGCACGTTGACTCGTTCGGGGGTTCCTATTCTCAATGCATTAGATATTGTTCGGGATACGTCAGGAAACCAAGTGATTGCTAACGCTGTGGAAGCTGCCAAGCAGGAAATTCAGCAAGGGGGTTTGATCAGTGTTGCCATGCAAAATGAACAAGTTTTTCCCAGTTTGGCAATTCAGATGATTAGTGTTGGCGAAGAAACAGGGGAATTGGATTCAATGCTGATGAAGGTTGCTGATTTTTATGAAGATGAAGTTGAGCAAACCGTAAAAGCTTTGACCAGTATTTTAGAACCCGTGATGATTATTGTCATTGGGGGAATGGTGGGTACAATCCTGGTTTCTATGTATCTGCCCATGTTTAAAGTCTTTGAAACCTTGGGTTAAAAGGGGAAAGATTTCCAGTATATGGAGCGCCCATTCCTACAATCATCTGATGGTAGAGGATTTGCCGCGTTGATTCAGCTACTCGTACAGCACACAGGAAATCAAACAACCTTTCACGCCTTACTGAAATGCTTGCCAGGTAGGCATTTTCAATTTTGAAGGCGTGAATTTCTAGGGAACGGTACTAGCAACATGAGCAACCTCTACTGATTTTCCACGACTGTTCGTGAGTATTATTTAAACTAGTCAACAAGACGTTAGTGAATTGCCACTTATTTAAAAATGCCAGTTAAACAATCTAATTACGAAATCAGCTTAGCCGAATATAGCCACCATGAGGGGGCGCTAGGGCTACTGAAGCAACATCGACCTTACCTGGAAATGATTCCTAGTATGCGTCGCCCTTCGGAAAGTGTGATCACAATTCCTCTACCCATTGTGCGCCTTCGTCATCTCCAATCATCGACAGGACATTCTAACCTGACAAGCTTGAACGGAACTGTTGGCTTACCCTGTGATGTTGTCATGTTGATGTGTGATCCGGAATGGAAAATAAAAATGGGGGTGGAAATTCTCATTTTCATCCATCGCCCCCATGAAGATTTTTCGGATTTATTGAGTCGTTGGCGTCAGACTCAAGTGTTGCTAGACAAGGATTATGAGTGGCTTATGCCCCCCCGCCATCAACATATTCTCAGCGAAGGCGTTGACCAGATTTATCCGTTATTCGTGCTCTTCCCGGACACACCTCAACGAATTCAACGCGGTTTACGAGGTGCGGATTTACCTTTTGTCATGCAAAGTCCCGATTATGTGATGGAAGAGGAACAACCAGAAAGCTTGTCTACCGAACATCCACCTGCTTAGTGCAGGGGAGATGGGAGAGATGGGGGAGTTACTCTTGCATTCGCTCAGGGCGGGTTGAGTTCCATCTTTTGTGAGGTCAGAAACGATAATAGTGAAAAGATCCCCTACAAACCCGGTTCCCTGAGCGAAGCGAAGGGTTCCCCAATCCCCAATCACCATAGACTATCGAACAAAGTGTGGCATCACTTCAGCCGCTGTTAGTAGACCGTAAAGACCTCGTTGATGTAATGATATTCCTGCTTTGAGGTAGCCAAAGGCAGGACCACAGACATTAGCCGCCATACTGGTTTCGTCACCTAGAGTAAAGGTATGGGTTGAGATTTTGCCCTCAAAGGTTCGTCCTGTGACTTGGACATTCGTACTCAAGGGTTTTTTCGGATTACGGGTATCAACCACGCCGCCGACGGTGACGCGATCGCGAGAACATATCCCGGCTAATTCTAACATCACATCATCGGCATGTTCCATATTCTCTAAGGTGATAATGCCATTGGTTTGATCCAGGAGGGCTTCGACATCCGCATCACTCATCTGACGTGCCTGTTCTACATCGTAGCCGGGAAGATGGGCAATATCTTCTCGAATCGTGGCTCGATAGGCTTCCCAATTAGCAATACCCACACCAAAGGTAATGTTAACGCTATGAATTTCAGCATAGCTTTGAGCCGCGATCGCAGCAGCAGCCGTTAACAGTCCTGGTGTAGCCCCACATCCCGCCATGTAGGTGATTCCCGCCCCTTGAAGTTCATCTTTCATGGCGAGTAACTGTTCCACCGCACTGGTGCGCTTGAGGGCGTCTACGAGTACTCCACGCCACCCTGATTGGATAAACTGACGGGCAACCGATGCCATAAACGTATTCGGCAAATTGGGTAGGGCAAGGAAATATCCATCCACCGCCGCGTTTTCGATTAAGTCAGCAATTGTGTTGTTGCTGAGAGTGCCTGCGGGTTCTAGATAACCCAGTGACCCTTGATTATGATACATTGCGATCGCGCGATCGGGATCTAGCCCAGTAGCATCATAAGCCCAGCCCTGCTTATCAGCCGCCGCTACCCAAATCATCTCCCGTTTACCAGCCAGCACTCTAGCCGCCGCTTGTCCTAATCCGCCAAAGCCTAAAATACCGACTCGAACAGGTTTGTTTAACGTAGAATCCATCGAATTCCTCAGTTGCGTCTCACTCAACAACCTTCCATTATCTCTCCCATCTCCCTCATCTCCCCTAGAAGGGCGGATTTAATGTAGGGGCGGGTTTTACGACTATCATTCAGGGTTGCACCCAGATTTGACTAAACCCGCCCCGACAAAATAGACGATCCTGCCGCTTGACTGGGAGGGAAAGATACGCGAAACTTAACAAAAGGTTAGTGTATGATACTAATCAAGTATTAATTTCTGTTAAATTTTGATTCGCTATGATGCGAATAATAACGAGAGACTGCTCAACTAGCGACAGAGCTGGTTGTGTAAGCTCAGAGGCTGTCGCTTAATTGGTGTTACAGCACAGAACTGGAGGACTGACCCAACCGTTAACAAACTGATGGAAACCTTAGAATTTGTCATTTATCCAGATGGTCGAGTGCAAGAGAAAGTCACGGGTATCGTTGGCGCCTCTTGTGCGGAAGTGACTGCTGCCATTGAAGCCCAGTTGGGGCAAGTCGTCTCGATGGAGCCGACATCTGAATACTTTACCCAACCGACTCAGCAGTCGGCAACAGCAACGGCGCAAGCGACCTATAGCTCTTGGTAAGTTTTTTTGTTCAATTCGCTTTCTTTAACCAAAATGTCACATTTCAGCAACATAAAAACTCAAATCCGCAACCTGACCTCTTTACAATCGGCGTTAACTGACCTGGGCATAGACTGGAAAGCAGGTCCGAGTGAAGTGCGTGGGTATCGTGGTCAAACCCGAACCGCCGAAGTTGTCATCGAACAAGAGAATAACTATGACGTCGGTTTTGCCTGGAATGGTAAAGAATACGAGCTGGTTGCCGACCTACAATACTGGCAACAGCCTTTATCCGTCGAGGGTTTCCTCAACCGTATCACCCAGCGGTATGCGTTTCATACCGTGATGAGTGAAACTGCCAAGCAAGGGTTTCAAGTTGCCCAACAAGAAAATAATCAAGATGGTTCAATCAGTTTAGTCGTCCAACGCTGGAGTGCGTAATGTCTGATTTCTCCCCGACACCAGAGCGTTCAGGTTTAGAACCCGAACTCGGCGGCGTCTTCCGAGATGCACCAGAGCGTTCAGGTTTAGAACCCGAACTCGGTGGTGAGCTGCGACAGAAAGGTGTTTATGTCGATGAAATCACTTGTATTGGCTGTAAGCATTGTGCCCATACAGCTCACAATACATTTTACATCGAGCCAGATCATGGGCGAGCGCGTGTCTTTCGCCAAGATGGGGACCCAGAAGATTTAATCCAAGAAGCGATTGATACCTGTCCCGTTAATTGCATCAACTGGGTAGACTATACCGAACTCAAGCAGCTAGAAGAAGAGCGAGAGTTTCAGGTTATTCCAGTTGCTGGATTTCCGATTGAGTCGGCTGTCGTGGCGACCAAAATGCGGCGCAAGAAAGCTCTTAAGCAATATAAGGCAAAAACAAGCCCAAAACAATAGGCTGTGTATTACAGTCTTTAGTCTATAAATCCTCGATGGTTCATCGCCGTTGAGGTTTTTTATTATATTCGTAGGGGCGCACGGCGTGCGCCCATCGACGGCGTGCGCCCATCGGCAATAATTTTAGCCTATCGTTAGCCCAGTGTATATAACAGGACTTACGCACAAACGCCATTTATGGTAGGGGCACGGCAATGCCGTGCCCCTACAGGTAGCGCCTGTGCTTATATAACGGAGTAATAAGTAGTTCACAAGGCGCACGTCGGTGCAGGGCGCACGTCGGTGCGCCCCTACGGTACGGGTTAATTGGGAACTGGAAAGAGTCTGCATCTCCCCCTTATTTCAGTGGATGATTTTCGTTGAGCAATTTTTCGATTCTCGCTTCATCTACTCTGGAGATAATGCGTTTCGATTCGTGAATATCACGGGTTGTTTTAGCTAGGCTAATGGTTGAGCCAACGGAGAAGGCTAACCCCATTCCCATAAAGCCTTTTGTCCAACTATCGACGGGTAGATATAATATACCGATACTCATAGCTGAGACGGAAATAATAAAAGAAGCCCAGCATTGAAATACCCAAGCATTAAGCTGTCATGCATTTAAATTGGGTATTAGTAGCGAGCAAGATGCTCGCACTACAACGATTTCGCAATTCTTGATATTAAGGTTTAAACGCCGAACAGCTTACTGTGGATTTGGTTATTAAACGGTGATTCCATAGTCCCTTTCTTCATCAAAACTCGGTGAATTTAATTTATTCAAGGATAGGAATCGCTTGGCTAATAATTTAGGGGCAACGGGACAGTTTGGGGAATTGCACAGGAATTGTATGTCCCAAAGACTCGGAAAATCGTACCGACTATTTGTCTATTGTTGTGCCAGTTTAGAAATTGTTTAATTGTTCGGTTACATAAGACCGAATTAAAGCTAGTCAATCCTAGTTTAACCTAACCTTGAGGCTGAATATTACTTGATTCTGGCGGTGTCGGCAATCGTGTGATTTAATCGGCAATTTCGTCATTTATCGCTGGTAGGGGCGACCCGCCCGGTATCGATGTGACACCGAATTGAGAAAAGGGCGAGTCGATATAGGTTAATTCTCACACCGAACATGTTTTGCAGCGACTCGCCCCTACAGCCCCTACAGCCCCTACATCCCCTACATCCCCTACCCTCTACCCCCGACAATCGCGATAATTTCGCCAATCCTGACAATGGATTCCAGAGAAAATAAATAATTTGTGATCTAATCCCACCCAACCCCCAAGGATTTATTATATTTTCTATATAAATAAGAAAATCCTTTAAAATGACTACACTCAATTTTGCAGACGACAAAAAATTCTCCACCGGGGATGGTGCGTTTGCCGTTGGTATCGGAGACTATAACGGCGATGGACATCTGGACTTAGCTGTTGTTAACCGTCTTGCCAACAACGTCTCCATTCTCTTAGGCGATGGTACAGGAAACTTTGGCGTCGCCCCCTCATTGAAAGTAGGAACTCGTCCCTGGGATGTCGTTGTAGCGGACTTCAACGCCGATGGCAACTTGGACTTGGCAGTATCTAACTACGACTCGAACAACGTCTCGGTGCTCTTGGGAAATGGGACTGGGGGGTTTAGTGCGGCGACGAACTTTGCTGTGGGGACTAAACCCGCTCAAATTGCTGTCGCCGACTTCAATGGGGATGGGAAACCTGACTTAGCGGTGGCAAATAATGGGTCTCACAATGTTTCTGTATTGTTGGGGAATGGGTCAGGTGGCTTTAGCAGTGCCACCAATTTTGCCGCAGGGGGAACGAGTCCCACAACGATTATCGCTGCCGATTTTAATGGCGATGGAAACCAGGATGTAGTTGTCAGACTTCCGGCAGAGAACAAAGTTGCTGTTTTACTTGGCAATGGGTCAGGTGGTTTGGGCAGTCCGACCAAGTTTGCCACGGGGACGAATCCCTATGGTTTAGCAGCGGAAGATTTTAACCAGGATGGGAACCTTGACCTAGCGGTAGCCAACTACAGTTCTAACAATGTCTCTATCCTATTGGGCAATGGGTTTGGCGGGTTTGGCGGAACTACCAACTTTGCCGTAGGAACTAATCCTTCTTGGCGGATTAGTGTCGCTGACTTCAATGGTGATGGAAATCCGGATATCGCTGTACCAAACCACAGTTCTGATAATGTTTCAATACTATTAGGCAATGGTAGTGGTGGCTTTAGCAATGCTATTAACTTCGGGGTGGGAGATATACCTAATGGCATCGCTGTGGGAGATTTCAACGAAGATGGTAAACCCGACTTTGTCGTAGCTAACTATAACTCCGATAATATTTCCTTACGCCTCAACACCACCAACTTTCCCCCTGTCGCGAATAACGATACCTTCACCACAACTGAAGATACCCCGATTTCCCTCAATCTCCTCGCCAATGACAGTGATTTAGACACCAGCGACACTCTGACAATTAGCGCTGTCGATACCACCAATACTCAAGGAACCGTCCAAATTAATTCAGATGGCACCGTTACCTACACTCCCGCCACCGCATTTCAATCCCTCGGTGTGGGTGAAAGTGCTACCGACCAATTTACCTACACCCTGGATGATGGCAATAACCATACCGCTACCGCAATAGTTTCTGTAACGGTTAACGGCATCAACGATATCCCCATCGCCAACAACGATACCGCCACCACCGATGAAGATACAGCCACGACTATTGCGGTTAAAGATAACGACAGCGATATCGATAACGATACCGTAATAGTTTTTGGCGTCGATACCACCAATACTCAAGGAACTGTGACCATCAATGCTGATGGGACAATCACCTACAATCCGAATACAGCATTTCAATACTTAGGCGCAGGGGAAACCAGCACAGATACCTTCACCTACACGATTACTGATGGCAACCAGGAAACCAATACCGCCACTGTCACCGTAACGATTACTGGGGTGAATGATGCGCCCATTCTCAGCCCAATTAATAAACTGGGTAACGAAGATACCGTAATTTTCTTTAGTGAAACCGACTTTAGTAACGCTTTTAGTGACCCCGAAAGCGATAATCCCAGTCAAATCAAACTCCTGTCTCTTCCTGATGCAGGTATCTTGGCGCTAAATGGAATAGCTGTAACAGCCGGACAAATCGTTACTCTTGCGGATGTCAATAACCTTACGTTTACCCCCAATCCCAATTTTAATGGCACAACTAGCTTCGGCTGGAATGCGTCTGATGGTACAACCTTTGCTGCAGGAGAAACGGTTAATATTACGGTAAATCCGGTTAATGATGCGCCTGTAGCTCAAAATGATACTGTAACCACTCCTGCTGATACCGCGATTGTGTTGAATCTCCTCAATAATGATAGCGATGCCGATAATGATAACCTGATTATTTCTAATTTAGGTTGGGTGACCCAACCTGGGGGTTTGGAGGGTTTGGAGACCAAACCCCTACAAAATATATGGGGAACGGTTACTCAGAATGGGGATGGCACGATTATCTATACGCCTGATCCGGATTTCCAATCCTTGGCTGTTGGAGAAACTGTTACGGATACATTTGACTATACCATCAGTGATGGGAATGGGGGTACAGATACAGCCAACGTCACGATAACGGTGACAGGGGTTAATGATGTGCCAATTGCCGTAGATGATAGTGCTACTACCAGTGAAAATGGGCCGATTACGCTTAATCTATTAACGAATGATAGTGATGCAGATGATAGTGACAGTATCAGTATCGCGAGTTTAGATACGACTCAAACACAGGGAAGCGTAACCTTAAATACAGATGGTACAGTTACCTATAATCCCGGTACAGCGTTTCAGTCTTTAGTCGCAGGGGAAACGGCGACAGATACATTTAGTTACAGCATAAGTGATGGGAATGGCGGAAGTGATACAGCAGTCGTGACGGTAACAGTAACCGGAATTGATGAACTGGATATTCCCGTTTCTTTTAGCGATGCCACAAATTTTGCTGTGGGGGATAATCCCTATGGTGAAGATATGGGGATAGCGGATTTCAATTTAGATGGAAATCTGGATATTGCAGTTGCTAACGAGTCTTCTCATAATGTTTCAGTGCTTTTAGGTAAGGGTAATGGCAGTTTTAGTGCTGCTAATAACTTCGGTGCTGTAAATTTTCCTATATCCGTTGCTGTTGGAGACTTCAATGGTGATGAAAAACCGGATTTTGCTGTCACTAGCAATAAAGATGGCAAGGTTTCTGTACGGTTAGGAGATGGCGCTGGGGGATTTAGCACGGCCAGTAATTCTACTGTAGGGACGAATCCCCGACAAGTTGCCGTGGGAGACTTTAACTTAGACAACAAATTAGACTTGGCGGTTACTAATTGGACTTCTAATCACGTTTCTGTGCTATTAGGAAATGGGTTGGGGGGGTTTAGCTCGGCTAAGAACTTTGGCGTAGGCACAAATCCTTGGGGTATTGTTGTTGAAGACTTTAATGGAGATAGTCAGCTAGATTTTGCTGTATCAAACCATAAGTCTAATACCATTTCTGTAAGATTGGGAAATGGGTTAGGTAGTTTTAGTTCTGCGACTCATTTTAGCGTGGGAACGAATCCCTTTGGTATTGCTGTCGGAGACTTTAATGCAGATAGCCAACTGGATATCGCTGTTGCTAATCGCGGTTCCGATAGTGTCTCCGTTTTGTTGGGAAATGGGTCAGGGGGTTTTGGCGTAGCGACTCACTTTAACGTGGTCGATGGACCTTTTGACCTGACTCTCGGAGACTTTAATGCTGATGGTAATTTGGATATCGTCACAGCGAATCAATATTCTAACAATGTTTCAGTTTTACTAGGAAATGGGTCGGGTAATTTTAGCAATGCCATAAACTTGGCTGTGGGAAGTGCTCCTGTAGGTATGAATATCGGAGATTTCAATAACGACAGTAAACCTGACCTCGCTGTTGCTAATTATGGTTCCGACAATATCTCTATTCTTCTCAATACCAGTAACTTTCCTCCCATCGCCCAAAATGATACTATTACCACGGATGAAAATACGCCTCTAATTTTTAATCCGCTCACCAATGACCAAGAACCGGATGGAGACAGTCTCACTATTGACCGAATAGAAACCAATTCTACCCAAGGAATCGTCACCCTTAACCAAGATGGCACCGTTACCTACAATCCCGGTACAGCTTTTGACCATTTAACCACACAGGAAACAGCAACTGACACATTCAATTACGTGGTTAGTGATAGTACAGGACGCACGAATACGGCTACTGTTACTGTTACGATTACCGGAATCAATGATGCGCCTACACTGAGTCCATTTAACAAAATTGGACAAGAAGATAGTGCGATCGCGTTCACCGATACAGACTTTATTAATGCCTATAGTGACCCAGAAGGAGATGACTTTACCGCTATCAAACTGCTTTCTTTACCTCAAAATGGTACATTAACTCTGAACGGTAATCCTGTTGGTGAGGGCGCAAGCAGTGAGGGCGCAAGCAATGAGGGCGCAAGGATGGTGCCCCTACAGAACGGCTATATCTCAATTACTGACATAAATAATCTCACCTTTACGCCCGATGCTAACTATAACGGTACTACCAGTTTTGTCTGGAATGCTTCCGATGGTACTAACTATTCAGCGGGAACAACGGTTAATTTAATCATCAATCCCGTTAATGATTCTCCTGTGGCTATTGCTGATAACGCCACGACTCAAGAAGATACTCCAGTTAGTATTGATATCCTCAGTAATGATAGTGATATCCTCGATGGCGATACCTTATATATCGATACCTTTGATATCTTCTCAAGTAACGGGGGTACAATTACTCGTGATCAACGGGGAACTCCCCATGACGCAACTGACGACTATCTTCTCTATACTCCCGCCGCTGGATTTAGTGGTGACGATTCCTTTAATTACACGATTACCGATGGACAAGATACGGATACCGCTACTGTCACCATTACCGTTAATCCAGTTAACAACTTAACCCTATTTGGTACACCTAATAACGATACCCTCACCGGGGGAAGTGGCGAGGATCTCGTATTTGGCGAAGCCGGGAATGATGAATTACATGGGGGTTTAGCCAATGACTTCCTCAGTGGAGGCGACGATGATGATCAACTCTTTGGCGACGCCGGAGATGATATCCTTATGGGAGAAGCTGGGCGCGATCGCATGGAAGGGGGAGTCGGACATGATACCGTAGAAGGCGGCGATGGCAATGACCACATATTCGGCAATCCCGGCAATGATATCCTATTCGGCAATAGCGGGGAAGATATCATACGCGGTGACGAGGATAATGATATCCTTTATGGCGGAGGCGATCGCGATCGCTTATTTGGTGATACTGGAGATGATTTCCTCCTGGGAGAAGGTGACGCGGATATCCTCGTTGGCGGTGAAGGGGATGATACCCTCGATGGCGGCGCTGGGGCGGATAAAGTCTATGGAAATAATGGGGCGGATCAGTTTATCTTAAGAGTTGGTGAGGGAAGCGATACTATCTTTGACTTTAACCCTGGGGAAGATATCTTAGGGTTAGCTGGGGGACTAAGTTTTGATCAGCTTAATCTTATGGGTATGGGAAGTACCACCCTAATTCGGATGAATGGGAGTGGGGAATTATTAGCCATGTTAATCGGCGTACAAGCCACCCAAGTCAGTGTAGCCGATTTTGTCGTGGTTTAGGAATTATGCGATATTGACACACCAACCCATCGTAGGGGTTTGGTTTCCAAACCCCTTGGTTTCCAAACCCCCCCAAACCCGCAAACCGATTTCATCGTGGTATAGGAAGAATGCGATCGCGCCAATTCTATCAAAATTGACACGCCAACCCAAACCCCCAAACCCCTACAGAGGGCACGGCAATGCCGTGCCCCTACAATACATCCGCAAACGCGGGACGTAATTTCTGATAACACCACAGTCCTATCCAAAACACTACCCCAGAAACGCCAAACGCGACTACCCATTCTAACCCATGTTCCACTGAACCCACTAATACCAAATCCCGATAAACCTGAGCAATCACCGCCAGAGGATTCAACCAAAATACCCAATCTCGTAAGTGTTCTGGAATCACCGAAGCGGGATAGACAATCGGCGTCATATAAAACCAAAGATTCAAAATCACCCCTAACGTCTGGGGAATATCCCGCAAAAATACCGTTAACCCAGCTGCAAAATATCCTAACCCGGCGGTTAATAACAACTGGGTTAACCACACTAAAGGCAATAACGCTAACGTTGCATGTAATGTTCCTGAAGATAGAGCCACTAACACAATCAGCGCGGCTAACCCCAAAGCACTCTCAATAAATGTCGAGAAGACGGGAACCAGTGGCAACAGTGCCAAGGGGAACACCACCTTCTTCACCAAATTAGGTTGTCCCACCACCGAACCCGCCGATTGGGTTAACCCTCCAGTAAAGGCAATCCAAGGCAATAACCCCGCAAACAACCATAAGCCAAAAGCAATATTGTTATCCGCAGGTAATCCCTTCAGACTTAGCTTCACCTTCAGAACAATGGAAAACACGTAGGTATAAATAAGCAACTGAGATAGTTGATTGAGGAGGGGCCACAAATTCCCCAATACTGAACCTTTATACCGTGCCTCCAAATCCCGGCGCACTAATGTCCGCAGTAGGTCAAATTTGACCCACCACTGCTCATCTAGGGGCAACCAGCGCCTAATTGTACCGACTTTCCGAATTACGCCGAGCATTAATTTTAGTATCTCGTATTGCTTCAAATTATCCTAAACCGAATGTCACTGACTGGTATGCTGGTGGGCAATGTTGCCCAGATCCCCCATGGGGTGGGCGAAGCATTTGCGCTGGAATATTAGCATAAAACCGAGACATCTGGGCGCAAATGCTTCGCCCCTACGAATGCATCTGTTCCCCATCTTTCCCATATTCCCCATATTCCCCGCCTTGAAAAGGCGAAAATTTGCTACAGTCCTGGCAACAGTAGCGGTAAAATACACATCTGGTGTAGCGTCAGGAGAAGCCGTAAGCCTTGCAGCAATTATTACAGATTTCTCGACTCATTGATGGCTTTAACGAATGGGTAGGTCGCCTAACCTACTGGCTAGTATTACTGATGATCGCGATCGGCACATGGAATGTCGCCGGACGCTACATTGGCTATTTCGTCGGTCAAAACCTCAGTTCCAATGCCTTTATCGAAGGTCAATGGTATTTATTTGACCTGGTATTCCTCTTGGGTGCAGCCTACGCCCTGCGCCATGATGAACATGTGCGGGTGGATGTGTTCCATAAAAGCTGGACACCGAAATGGAAAGCCTTGGCTGATTTAATCGGGACGCTGTTATTCTTAATTCCCTTTTGTTTAATGGTGATTTATTTCTCCTGGGAAACCATTCTCAATTCCTGGGCAATTCGGGAAATGTCTCCTGATCCGGGGGGATTACCCCGCTATCCGATCAAATCCATGATTATTGTCAGCTTTGTCCTCCTGATTCTGCAAGGGATTTCCCAAGCGATTAAAAATTGGGCAATTTTCACAGGCTATCTTACACCCCAGGAGGAACATCATGATGCTGGAGTATGAATGGTTAGGTCCTCTGATGTTTGCTGGGGCGTTGGTATTTCTGTCGCTGGGCTATCCCGTCGCATTCTCTCTGGGAGGAGTTGCGATCGCGTTTGCGATTATTGGTGTGAGTTTGGGTGTTTTTGACCCCATCTTCCTGACTGCCATGCCCCAGCGCATTTTTGGGATTATGGCAAACTATACCCTATTAGCAATCCCTTATTTTATTTTCTTGGGTTCCATGCTGGAAAAATCTGGCATTGCTGAACGCCTGTTAGAAACCATGGGGATTCTGTTTGGACGCCTGCGGGGGGGACTTGCCTTAGCCGTAGTATTAGTCGGGGCGCTATTAGCCGCAACCACTGGAGTTGTCGCCGCAACCGTAGTGGCAATGGGACTGATTTCTTTACCGATCATGCTGCGCTACGGCTATGATAAACGATTGGCAACGGGGGTAATCGCTGCATCGGGGACATTAGGACAGATTATTCCTCCTAGTGTGGTTTTAGTCGTATTAGCAGATCAATTAGGAATTTCTGTCGGGGACTTATTTATTGGGTCCCTAATTCCCGGTTTATTAATGACTGCAGCTTTTGCTGTACATGTACTAATTGTGGCATGGTTAAAACCTACTGCTGCACCGGCTTTACCCGCTGAGGTTCGCAACATTGGCGGGAAAGCCTTAGGACGCCGGATTTTGCTTGCCATGTTCCCACCGTTATTATTAATTCTTTTAGTCTTAGGCAGTATCTTTTTTGGCTTTGCCACACCAACAGAAGCCGGGGCGGTGGGTTGTGTTGGTGCGATGGTACTCGCTGCGGCTAATCGTAAGTTAACTTGGTTATCGTTGCGCCAAGCCTGTGACACCACGCTGCGAATTACCAGCATGGTGATATTTATCTTACTAGGTTCTACCGCGTTTAGTTTAGTCTTTCGCGGTTTAAATGGCGATCAGTTTATGTATGATATTCTCGCCAACCTACCCGGAGGTCAGGTTGGCTTTTTGACAGTGAGTATGATAACGGTATTTATTTTAGGCTTTTTTATTGACTTTTTTGAAATTGCCTTTATTATCGTTCCCTTGTTTGCTCCTGTGGCGGAATCTCTAGACGTGAACCTTGTCTGGTATGGGGTTATTTTAGGGGCTAATCTACAAACGTCTTTTCTCACGCCACCCTTTGGCTTTGCCCTCTTTTATTTACGAGGTGTCGCCCCACCGGAGGTGAAAACGACAGAGATTTACTGGGGGGTAATTCCATTTATTTTGCTTCAGGCGCTAATCGTTATCTTAATTATCGCGTTTCCAGGGCTGGTGAGTTTCCTTCCTTCGTTGAGTCGCTAATAGCAAAATGATGATAATTTAGGCGGACATAAACGGCTAGTTTAGCTCTATCATTTACCAAGATAGATTTATCGGTATTTTTGATCCGCCTTTTCCTATCACTCTGATCTGTTTTGAAGGGCGAATTTTATTCAATTCTGAACGCTTTTAAATAAAATGCCTAAAATTTTGCTTATATCTTTAATGTAATAATTGCTCAAGTCGATACAGACATCAGCATCCTCTAACTTTAGAAATTTCCAAATATCTCCTGTCGTCACCGCTCCATAAATCGTCTGAATATCATTTTCTTCCTGCTGATTAAATAACTGGGCTGCTAACATTGCTGCCGCACACTGTCCCAATCCACCTTTAATGTTCTCATTCTTGGCTTCTACAATAATCGCCACCGGAGCATTAATTGTCAGTTGCTCTTTAAAGCGACTGATAATAAAATCACAATACCCATTTAACCCTTTTTCCAAATCAACATTAAAATCTGAACCTGAGAATAAACTAATTTGATAATTGGCTCTTCTTCTCAACTCCAATAGAATCGGCGTAATTATCATTTCTGATCGGGCTTTTTCTGTATTAATTGCCAGAGCCAGTTCAACTGTTTCCGCTAAAGTAGCGGCGAGCGATTCACTCGGCTGTAGGGGTTCTACAGTGACAAATAAATCAGATTCTTCGTCAATCCGTAAATTAAACGCTTTCTTAAATTGACTTAATGTAGTAAAGTCACTATAAGCCATTTTTAGCGCCTCAATTCGCCAAGCATTTTAAGCTGTTAGGCATTTAAATATTGATATTAAGTAGGTTGGTGGAAATAAACTCAACTATATTAAGGTTTGTAAATAGCCCTCAAACCCTTACGAATGACGAATAACGCTCCACTGTTAACTTTTATTGTGCCTACCTACTTAAGCTTTAGAATAGCAAACAGCTTATTGTTCTCGCCACAGGAATCGCTCTAAGGGAACTAACCGCATCAGTTCTCGCCCTAAACGTTGGTACAAGGGAATCCGTTCTGAATAGATTTTGGCATATCCTGTCGCTCCCGGATAGAGTTTGCCATCACTGTTATCCACAACAATTTCCACTTGGGCGATGGGCTGGGGTTGGGAGGGTTCATGCTGAATTTTAGGCAGAATTCGTTGCACGGTGGCGGTGTATGGTCTTAGTTTAGCTTGGCGGGGACGAAAGGTAACGGGTTTATGGTTTTCCACATATTCTAAGTCTTCTTCCTTGATGTTTACCGTGGCGGTGAGGCTGCTGAGTTCAGCGATTTCTAGGAGGAAGTCTTCGGTGGGTTTTAGTTCTTGATTTTGCCGCAAGTCTAAATGATTGGTGAGGATAATCCCGGCGATGGGAGAACGTAGGGTAAGATTTTCTTTATGGGTTTCCAGTTCAGATAGACGGTTTTTTAGGGTCGCGATCGCTTGCTGTTGAGTTATCATTTGGGATTCCGCTGTAGCAATCATTTCAGAGGCGTCAATGGCGGCGAGTTGGGAAGCGGTTTCGGTTTGTAAGTCACGGGCGGTATCGGTTTGGTTTTGTTTGGCGGCGGCGATTTCTTGGGTTTTGGCGAGTAAGTTGCTTTCAATGTTGTGGAGTTCACTTTCGACTTCATCGCGGCGGTTGCGGGAAATCGCGCCTTGTTCGTAGAGTTGGTGATAGCGTTGTAATTTTTCCTGGAGTTCGGGGATGCGTTCCTGGAGGCGTTGGCGTTGGGTGTTTAAGACTTGAATTTCGGGGGTGAGTTGTCCTTGGGTGAGGGCTTTTGCGCGTAAGCTTTCTCGACGGGTTTTTGCCATCATCGCTTCGGCTACGGCTTGGACTTCTACGAGTTGGGCTTCAGCGCGGATACGTTGTTTCTGGGCGCTGTCTAAGACTTGATGGGCTTGGACGAGTTGTTGTTCGATGGTGGCAATTTCTCGGTCTAATTCTAGACTGGATAATTGTGCCAAAATTTGTCCGGGTTGGACGGTTTCTCCGGGTTTAACGTAGATTTTTGTAATTACTCCCGCCATGGGTGTGCGGACAATGGCTCTGGCGCCTTGGCGGGTTTCGAGTTCGACAGAACCCCCGACTTCAAAGGAGGTGGGGATAAGGCTGATTAGGCTTAAGCTGGTGGCGATGGTTAGGAGGATGGCGATTCGTTTTAGGGGGAGGTGGGGTTTGCTGGTTGGGGGTGCGAATTGTAAGGGTTGGGAGGGGTTCATGGGGGTTAGGGGTTGTGATTGGGGCTTTTTTTGAAACGCAGAGGTTCGCAGAGGGAAGCGCAGAGGAACGCAGAGGGGTTTGGAGGGATTTGTGTGTTGGTTTTTAGATTGGTTAGGGTGTTTGTTTGGAGGTATGTCGGCTGGTTTTTGGGGGAAGTAGTAGTAAATTGCCCAAAGGGTTAGTAGGGTGATTGTCCAAAAGGGGATGTTGGTTAATGTCCAATTTGTGACTAGGGTGAAGATGCTACTGAAGATGAAGAGGATATAGAGGAGGCTGAAGGGGGCGTAAGTGGCGAGGATTAGGCGATTGTGGCGGGGTTCGGGGCTGGGTTTTCGGCGTAGTAGGTTTCTGTAGAATTGGAAGGAACGAGTGCGGAGGTTGTTGATTCCGGTGAGGGCGACGGCGAGATAGTAGCCGTCAAATTTTGCCAGGGGATTGAGGTTAAGGGCGATGGTAAAGAGTGCTGAAACCATCAACAGATAACTGGCGGTGGCTAACCAATTTGCTGAGGATTGCCATAACCAAAAGGCGATTGCGGCAATAATTAGTTGACAAATAACACCTGCGCCGACGACTAAGAGGCGTTTAAATCGAGATAGGCAATAGGAATCTGTGGTATTGGTATAAGCGGCTGGCATTAAAAACATAAAAAGTAGCCCGAATTCGGGGACAATGCCGTTGTAATGTTTCAGGGTAAAGGCATGTCCGAGTTCGTGTAGGGTGACAACTAACATGGCGAGTAGGGCAAAGGGTAATAGGAGGGAAATGCCCTGATTTGCTAATAATTGTTGTCCAGTCAGGATAATTTGGGGACGTTGGGATAAACCAATGGATAGAGAAATGGCTAAAAAAAAGCACAGGATGAGACAGGTTGAACGAGTCCAAATCCAGTGCAGTTTATTAATATGTTGAGTTAACCAATTGTCGGGATTAAATAGGGGAACTTTGAAAAAGAGGAGTTGTAGTGGGGTGAATTTACGTTTGGGAGGTTTGGCGGGTTTGGTTCCGACTAACATCCCGGTGGCGGTGAGGAGTTGTAGCAGATAGCGGAGTTGTTCAAGGGTTAGGTTATTGTATTTGGCAATATCGGCGGGGGGATGTTTTCCTAGTTGCTCGATGGCGGCTTTACTTTGAGCCTACATTCCGCAGATATTTCAACAGGATTCATAGCGATGAAATTGAATAAATTAAATCCCAAAATGTTTGCCCAATAACTATTTCAGGCGTTTTTAATGTAAAATAATGGAGTCAAAGACTAAGAGAAAAAAAGCATGAA
>NZ_JAVJRX010000134.1:0-70359 GCF_040219735.1 Coleofasciculus sp. G1-WW12-02
CGTCGAAGGAATTAACAATAGATTAAAGGTAATAAAACGTTGTGGTTTTGGATTTACCAATTTTTATAACTTTGAAAAAAGAGCTTTATTGTTTTGGCATTTAGTTGATAGTTTAGCATAATAAGTACCGAAGAACCGAAAAAACTTACCCCCCCAAAGCCAGGATACTTGGCTCTAGTCTTGACTCTCCACTATCGTTCCGAGCCAAGACTAGAGCCAAGGAGCTAAACTCTTTTATTAAGAAAACTTATCACCCTGATTACTGGAGAGCCATCACCATTTGCAGTTAGAGAACTGTCCCATCTTGATTGCTATTTATCCTAATTCAGAAAGCGCCCAAAAAGCCGCAGAGTTTTACCCCGATTGGATGGGATTATTTTGCTATTATACTAAAATTAATTGGGCTTATGCTCAAAGCCGTTTGATTAAAAAGAATATTTTTGATTATTACAAAAAGATTGAACGCGATCGCAGCTTTCAAGAATTCGTCGCTATCGTCGGTGCTGGAGTAGCCGGAGCTTCTTTTGCTCCAGCCGATAAAAATTGTCAGCCGATTTTTTCTAGAACCGCCGTAATCTGTAAAATCCCCGTTCTCTTTAGTCTGCTTGTCTTTGTAATTGTGGCTGGATTAACCTGGTTGATTAGGAGACAATGGAAGCGATCGCCTTGACTATACTTCATTTTCCTGAGAAATTCCACTTGCTAAAATACCGAGAATTTTATCTACATCTTTGAGATAATATTCGCTTAAATCAATGGACAAGGTTTGCCCTTCTAATTTAAGAAATTGCCAAATACTACCCGTCGTCACCGCACCGTAAATTGTTTGAATCTCACTGTCTGAGCGCTGATTGAAAATTTGGGACGCAACCATTGCCGCCGCACACTGCCCCAGTCCGGCATTAATATTCTCTTTTTTTGCTTCTATAATTGTAATTACAGGTGCTGTTACGATCAGAATTTCTGGAGATTTAGTAATAATAAAATCACACGTTCCATTTAAACCTTTGGTTTCATCGACAGTAAAATCTACGCCAGAAAATAAATTAATCTGTTCTTGTAATTGTCGGCGCAAGTCAACTAATATGGGCGCTATAATAAGTTCTGAACGCGCCTTTTCACTATTACTGCCTAATGCGATCGGCAGGTTATAATTAAGGACTTCTGCCAATAAGTTACTACTGGCTAATTCAGGAACATCGGCAAAAATATCACGTTTTTCTAAAGTCGTTAAGCCAAACTCTTGTTTGGCTTTAGCTAAACTAAACTCGCTGTAGGACATACAATCATGCTCCGATAAACTCTAAATACCAAATCTGATGAAGTTACCACCCTTTTGAACTTAGGTACTTTTTCCTTCTATCCCTTCTGTCTGATCCGTACCCAAACGGGGATAGTTGACCCAGATTTAGGGATTAGGAGAAAAATTGCGATCGCGCGGCTTGAGTGTCTTGGAGTTGCTGTTCTAAGCCTTGCCAGTCGCTTTGCTCAACCCGTTCAATCAATTCATCGAGACAGTGACGGTAGGATAGGAGCGATCGCAATAAAAAGTCCCGATTATAACGTGCCATCATCACCCCTAACTCCGGATTTCCGCCACCCACCCGACTGGTATCACGAAACCCGGAACTGGCTAACTGCTGTATTAACTCTAAGACAATGGGGTCAGTTTCATCGATACAAGCATTAATGAGACTCGCACTCACCATAACAGGCAGGTGAGAAATCCAAGCGACAGCGCGATCATGATCTTGAGGACTACAGAAATAGACTCGATTCGTGAGCGATCGCACCAAATGCTCAACCTGTTTCACGGCGGCGGGTGGCGTCGTATCCAGAGGAGTCAACACATAAGCACAATCGGTAAATAACCCCGATACCGCCGCCTCAATCCCATTCGATTCTCGACCCGCCATCGGATGTCCACCGACAAAATTATGCCACAGGGGTGTTACCGCTTCCACCACCGCCGTTTTCACCGAACCCACATCCGTGATAATAGTTTCCGGGGATAGGTGAGGAATTAACGCCTGGAGCATTGGCGCGATCGCAGAAATTGGCGTACAAATAAAAACAATATCAGAAGCTGCCAGTAGGTTCATTTTGACACTGGCGTCATCCACCACACCTAGTTCAATGGCTCTGTTGCAGGTATAGTCTTGGCGAGATACTCCCAAGACAGAATGACCCAATTTTCTCAAGTCCAGTCCCAGGGAACCCCCAATCAGTCCCAGCCCAACAATTCCAATCTTCATGATCATAGCCATCCACGTTAAGCTAATCAAATCCCTTAAATTAAGTTTTAGGCAAAGCTGGGTTTTAGGCAACTGGCAGTTCAATTAAGGATAGCATTTGAAACAGGAGGTGTGGAACTCCACGGGGGAAGAAAGATGAATGTGATGGAAATTCTCAAAAAATATGCCGCTGGCGTGAAAAACTTTTCCGGGGCAAATCTTGCCGAAGCCAACCTGAGTGGGATTAATCTCAGTGGTGCCGATTTAAGTGACGCGAACTTAAGTGTAGCCAACCTCAGTGGTGCTTATTTAATTGGTACAAATTTAAGTCGGGCGCGACTTAATGTAGCCAGACTCAGTGGTGCCAATCTCTCCAACGCTAACTTAACCAAAGCCAATCTCAACGTTGCCAATTTGATTCGAGCGGACTTGGGGGGAGCGCAACTGACTCAGGCGGCGATGATTCGGGCGGAACTGATTCGTGCCAAATTAAGTGGCGCTAACCTAACAGAAGCGAATCTCAGTGGTGCAGATCTGCGAGAAGCCGCCCTCAGAAATGCCAAACTGCACCGGGCTAATCTTAGCGAAGCCAACCTACGGGGAGCTGTTTTAACAGGGGCAATTCTGGAAGGTGCTAATTTGAACGCCGCCGATTTGAGCCGTACTGATCTGAGTAATACCAATGTTCGACAGGCTGAATTCAAACAAGCCAATCTCAGTTGTGCCAATTTAGCGGGTGCGGATCTCAGTGGTGCTAACTTACGCTGGACTGACTTGAGTGGTGCGAATCTCAGTTGGGCAAATCTGAGTGAGGCAAAGTTAAGCGGCGCGAATTTAACCGGCGCGGATTTGAGTCATGCTAATTTGCTCAATACCAGTTTAGTCCATGCCGATCTCACCCAAGCACGATTAATTTATGCCGATTGGATTGGGGCGGATTTAACCGGGGCGACGCTCACAGGGGCAAAATTGCATGGGGTGTCTCGTGTTGGTCTCAAAACCCAAGGTATTGTCTGCGAATGGGTTGATTTGAGTCCAGAGGGCGATCGCTCTCGGGTTGTTACCCTGTCCAGCGAAGAAGTATCGCACAAGTTTTTTAACGAAACCTTACCCACCGTCACCATTATCATTGATGCCCCTTTAGATATCGCCGCCAATTTAGCCTTAGTCCGTGTTTATCATCAACTGGCGCAGAGTTTCCCCGTTCTCAATACAGCACCCAGCGTGAACGTTGGCGTGCGGAAAACCTCTTTGACCTTTAGTGCCAGTAATGCTGAATTGTTGATTATTGCTTACTTAGGAATTGTTCCGTTTAAAGATGCAACGATTACCCAAGAAAATATTATCGCACTGCTCAAGAAGCTAGAACCCAGTGTTCTGGAAAAGTGGGGCTTTAAAACATCCCAATCCATTCAAGAGTTCCTGAAAACCCTTGAACAAGGGATTGATCCGTCCAAAATGGCGGTGGATTTCAGAAAGTCGAGTCCTTTTTTCCAAGCTCCCACTCAAACCATCATCACTAACTCTAACAATCAAACCTGGACAGCTTACTACCATCCAGCCTTTGGCAAGCCGTTGATGCAATCTCAATAGGCAGGGGGAGCAATGTAGAGACGTAGCATGCTACGTCTGGGAGCAGAGGGAGCTGGGGACGAATGACGAATGACTTATAACAACCATAGAAGAAAGTGTTATCCTCCACAGTATCGTGTTGTGTGAGGAAATTCAAGTTATGGTTACGTCTCCTGTCCGCCGTCAGGACTTATATCGTTTTGCCCCCAGACATCTACAAAAATCTTCGACCCATGGAACGCTAACGGATTTACCCCTAACTCTGCCAAAGACTCCCTTGTTTGGTACGGATGGCATTCGGGGACGAGTGGGAGAACTGCTTACAGCTGAATTGGCACTACAAATTGGGTTTTGGGCAGGTCAGGTCTTACATTCGCAAGCCTCAGCATTAGGTCCGGTGATTGTCGGACAGGATTCGCGAAACTCCAGCGATATGTTGGCATCGGCGCTGAGTAAAGGCTTAAACTTAGCTGGATTGGAGGTATGGAATATCGGGTTATGTCCGACGCCCGGAGTTGCCTATCTTACCCGTTTCTCAGAAGCCGTGGGCGGGGTGATGATTTCTGCCAGTCATAATCCCCCAGAAGACAACGGCATTAAATTTTTTAGCGCCCAAGGGACAAAACTGCCTGGGGAATTGCAGCAGCAGATTGAGGCGGGTATCCGAGGCATAGTGGATAAGGCTGTGGTTGCTCATAGTCAGGGTCACCATTACCACCGACCGGAATTAGTGGGACGTTATCTCGAATCATTACGGCGTCCCCTGGAATCGGTGACCAATTTACAAGGGATGAAAATCGTCCTCGATTTGGCGTGGGGGGCTTCCGTGCACTTAGCGGAACAGGTTTTTGCACAGTTGGGAGCAACCGTTATCTGTTTACATAATCAACCCAATGGCGATCGCATTAATGTTAATTGTGGCTCAACTCATTTAACCTGCCTCCAGAATGCGGTACGAGAACACTCTGCCGATATGGGTTTTGCCTTTGATGGTGACGCGGATCGGGTGATGGCGGTTGATTGTGAAGGTCGAGTCGTTGATGGGGATTATATTCTCTATTTCTGGGGGCAAACATTACGACAAACGAATCAACTCCCTGACGATTTAATTGTTGCCACTGTTATGGCAAATCTGGGCTTTGAAAATGCCTGGAAAGCCAGGGGCGGCAAATTGGTGCGAACTGCTGTAGGCGACCAATATGTTCAGGCGGCAATGAATCGCAGTGGTGCCATGCTCGGCGGCGAACAGTCGGGACATATTCTTTGTTACCACTACGGCTTGACAGGCGATGGCATGTTAACGGCTTTGCATTTAGCCTCGTTGGTACGTCAGTCGGGGGTTTCCTTGAATACTCTGGTTGATCAAAGCTTCCAGACTTATCCCCAACTGTTGCAAAATGTGCGCGTCGAAAACCGCGATCGCCGCTTATATTGGCAAGAGTGTCAACCCCTGATGGATGCGATTGCCCAAGCTCAAACCGTTATGGCAGATCAAGGGCGCGTTTTAGTCCGGGCATCGGGAACCGAACCCGTCATCCGGGTGATGGTAGAAGCCGTTGAAGCTCAAATGGCAACGCACTGGACAGCCAAACTGGTTTCTGTTGTCGAAAATCATTTAGGTTAGAAGGCTCCAAGGCTCCAAGGCAATACTGGGCAATACTGCTCGCAGGGAACTATCATTTAATTTTTTCTCCCCCTGCTTCCCTGCTCCCAGACGTAGCATGCTACGTCTCTACATTGATCCCCCTGCTTCCCTGCACCCCCTCCCCCCTGCTCCCTCACTTGGGAATATGCCACAATCGAAAGAGATAGGCAGCGTGACAGCTTTGCCATGGTTAAATCAAAATCAAAATCAAAATCGAAAACCTCAAAAAAAGGAAAAAAGCAGTCAAAGCAGTCTAAAGCCCCTCTCCTGAGTCTGAAGGAGCAGCTAGCCCAAAAGCGTAAAGCACAACGGCAGCGCCAAGAACTGATTCAATGGCTGTTCATGACGCTATTGCCAGGGATATTTCTAGGGGCGATCGTTAGTGTGGTTGCCGAACCGAAGATGGGTGTGATCGCCGGAGCTATCATACCTTGTTTTGGTCTGTCCTATAAATATCCCCGCAAGGCACTGTGGCTATTCCTGATTTACATGCCCTTTAGTGGCACTGTAATTTATCAATTTTTTGGCGGCAATAACCTACTTCAATTAGCAAAAGATGGATTTTATTTTCCTGCTCTAATTGGCTTATACCAACAGTGCCGACGTGAAAAAAAACCCTTCTTTGTTCCCAAAAGTTTGATGCCAACACTGAGTATTTGCTTGGTGTTGTCTCTGTTGACATTATTCTTTGTCAACGGTTTGCAGTTGACGGGCAAGGAGTCAGGACAACCCTTTATTCAAGGAATTTTTGGGTTGAAAATTTTACTTGGATACGCTCCTCTGATTTTTTGCGCTCAACATTTGCTCAAAAGTAAAAAGGATTTGCTATTTTGTAGCCGCTTGCATCTAGGTTTGGCAATTACTTGCTGTGTGCTAGGTCTTATCCAATACTCAATGCTTAAGAGCGGCAGGTGTGCTGGCACCGATCATCTCTCCGGGGTTGAGCTATTTAAGGCAAGTTTAGATGCGAAGTGTTTTATTGGTGGGGCTTTGCTGTACAGTCCATCACAGAATATGATTCGCTTGCCAGGAACTTTTGTGTCTCCTTGGCACTGGGGTTGGTTCCTAATTGCCAATAGTGCGTTAACGTTTTCTGCCGCATTCAGCGATTCGTCTTTTTTCTGGCGGATTGGGGGTTTGGTGGGAATGGCACTGGTTTTCATAAATGCGGTAATCTGCGGTCAGCGAATTGCCTTGGCTTTGGTTCCAGCTATTACGATACTCTTGTTAATTCTTACAGGTCAGATAGCGAATCTCAAGCGGTTTATTCCGATTGGGGTAGGACTCGCCTTGGTGATTGCGATTGGCTTAGCTACGAATCCAGAACTGGTTCAGGAACGGATTGACAGTTTTCAGAGTCGTGCTGAGGCTTCACCACCGCAAGCATTCATTAAAGAGCAATTTGAATGGGCAATGTATAATAGCAAGGGCTTGCTGGGTAACGGTTTAGGAAGAGCTACTAATTCTACTCGCACCTTTGGGGATGTTTCACTGGTTGAAACCTATTATCCCAAACTTATTTTGGAAGTCGGTCTGATTGGCACCTTAGCCTTTTTGGTTTTTGTGACGCACTTGACATTTACTACATTTAAAGCCAAACAATCAGTTCGTGACAAAAATTTACGTAGTTTTGGCTCTAGTTATTGGGTCTTTGTTTTGATTATCAGTTATAACACCTATTGGTATCCTTTGGATACAGACCCCGTAGCTGTATACTACTGGTTCTTTGCTGGAGCAATCTTAGCCTTACCCGCGATAGACAGACAGGAACTGCGAAAACTCAAACTTGTCCAACAACAGGATGAACCTGACGCGCAAAAGAAGGGTAAAAAAAAGGTCTCTAAACCCCGAATTGCTACCCCAATAGCCTCCTAGTGCATGAGGGGGAGCTGGGGGAGCTAGGGGAGCAGGGAGAGCTGGGGGAGCTGGGGGAGCTGGGGGAGCTGATTACCAATCAACAATCAACAATTACCATTTCAAAAAAATAGCCGTGAATGTGCCTTTAATTTCAGTCATTATTCCCACTTACGAACGTGAAGAAACCTTGCGAGATACCTTAGAAGATGTACTCAAGCAAGAATATCCTGCTGTAGAAGTTTTAGTGGTTGATCAAACTCAAAACCATAAACCTGAAATCGAAGCCTATTTACAGCAATTAGCGAATGACCAGAAAATTAAATGGTTTCGGGTGAACTGGGCGAGTTTACCAGGGGCGCGAAACTATGGTGTGCGACGGGCGACGGGCGAAATTGTTGTGTTTATTGATGATGATGTGAAAATGCCTGCTGGGTACTTAGATGCTCACGCCCGTAACTATCAGCGTCAGGAGGTTGGAGCGGTTGCAGGGCGAGTGTTTGACCGGATGAAGCTGGCAGATTCTAAGAAGAAACATCAAGGAGATTATGAAATCGAGGATTTGCCACCTCAGGCGATGGACCCAGGAATTGCCTGGTATCACATTGACTTAGTGCATACGATCAAACCTCAGTGGGTGATTTCCGCCAGAGGCTGTAATATGTCCTACCGTCGGGACATTTTTACCAAGCATGGGATATGGTTTGACGAACGATTTCGGGGGAGTGCGGTACGGGAAGAGTCGGATTTTTGTCTGCGATCGCGGCAAACGGGTTACAAGATTTGGTATGATCCCGATGCCTATTTGGTGCATCTAGGCGAAGAAACTGGCGGCTGTCATGATATTAGTACGCGATCGCTAAAATACCAAGTTACGTTTTATCACAATCATTTCTTGATGGCGCTGAAAAACCTCACCCCCAGTCAGCAGGTGCGCTTATTCGCTAAGCTTTTTGATTGTCACGTTTTGGGAAATCCACCCTGTAACAAGAGTGGTTCCCCAATCAAAATTGTCACTCGTGCAGGTTTCTACATTATCGGGTTTATCGACGCCCTGAAAAGTCAAATCAAGTCCAGTTGGGATCAGGGACAAATTTATACCACGTTGGATAAGACTATTGATAGTTGATTGGGGATTGAAAAGGTGATTATCTGCCATTCCCTATTCCCTATTCCCCATTTCTCTAAGGACAAATGACGTAGCTTGCTTCTCGCTCCCTTGAGTATGACAAATGACAAATGACAAATGAAAAATGACAAAAAGTATGAGAATTATAGTTGCCAGTCATACCTATATTGTTGATCTCAACTGCGAAAAGCTACGGGAACTTGCTAAGTTAGAACCTGATATTGAAGTCACCGTAGTCGTACCCCGTCGTTGGCGTCCAGGGGGCGTTCAAAATAAAATTATTGAAACTCAACCGCGTCAAGAGGGTTCATTTCGAGTCGTACCTGTCTCTAACTTGAGCCAAAATAATCAGGGATTACTCACATTTGGCGCAGATATTCTTCCCTTATTACGGGAATTCCGCCCCCAAATTCTTCAGGTTGAACAAGGCGCAAAGTCATTAGGATATGCCCAATTCATTGCCTTGAATCAACTTTTAGGGCTAAAGGCAAAAAATCTATTCTTTACCTGGTGGAATTTACCCTATCAGGTAAAGTTTCCTTTATCGATATTGCACGATTATAACCTCCAAAATACCCACGGACTCGTTGCGGGAAATCAGGATGCGGTGGAGGTACTCCAGCAGCACGGTTATCAGGGGGCTTCTATCGTTATGCCTCAATTGGGTGTGGATGATAGCCGATTTCGTCCCCAAGTCCAGCCAGACTTACAAAGCAAGTTAGGAATTCAAGGAGATGAATTTGTCGTCGGATTTGTAGGACGGTTTGTTGAAGAAAAAGGGTTATTAACTCTAGGGGAAGCTTTGGCGGGGATCAAGGAGCATTGCTGGAAATGGTTACTGCTAGGGCGTGGTTCCCTGCAAACTGAGTTAATGGAAAAGGCGGTGGAATGGGGAATTAAAGACCGGATGATTTGGGTGGAGAGTGTTCCTCATGACGAAGTACCAAATTATATCAATTTGATGAATGTTCTCGTCTTGCCATCTGAGACGACGTACAAGTTTAAAACTCTAACGGCGGCGGGATGGAAAGAACAGTTTGGTCATGTTTTGATTGAGGCGATGGCATCGAAAGTGCCAGTAATTGGGTCGGATTCTGGGGAAATTCCGAATGTGATTGGTGAAGCGGGTTTGGTTTTTCCGGAGAAGAATGTAGAAGCGTTACGGGATAAGTTGGTATCGCTGATGGAGCAGCCGGAGTTGGTTAATCAGTTGGCTGAATTGGGGTATAAACGAGCAATGAGGCAGTATACTAATAAGGCTTTGGCACGGAAGTTGTTGGATTTTTATCAGAGACTTATTGAATGATGAGACGGGGTATCAAAATTATATTTTTAAAACGCAGAGGAGCGCAGAGGTTTACGCAGAGGACGCAGAGGGGGTTATAGGATTGGGATTTGCTTTTTTTATCGGATTTGAAAATAGTTGGCGATGATATGAGGTAGCTTTCTTCTCGCTCCCTTGAGTATAACAAATGACAAATGACGAATTAAAAAAATGCGAATTTTACAAATTGTCCCTTCAATTTCGCTGGTTTATGGGGGTCCGAGTCAAATGGTACTGGGGCTTTCTAAGGCGCTAGCGAATCAAGGTGTAGATGTTACTATATTGACCACCGATAGTAATGGGGATTTTGGTCAAGCGCCACTGGATGTTCCTTTGGATAAACCTGTCCCGCAGGATGGGTATCAGGTGCGATATTTCCGGTGTTCTCCGTTCCGTCGCTATAAGTTTTCTCTCTTATTATTACGTTGGTTGTGGCAACATGCAGGGGAATTTGATGTGGCGCATATTCACGCCCTCTTTTCACCTGTGAGCACCGCCGCCGCAACAGTCGCCCGAAAACGAAATTTACCCTATCTTTTGCGTCCATTAGGTACGCTTGATCCGGCAGATTTACAGAAGAAACGGCGATTAAAACAAGTTTATGTCGGTTTGTGGGAACGTGCTAATTTAGCTGGGGCGGCGGGTATTCATTTTACCAGTGAACAAGAGGCGAAGATTTCTCAACGTTTTGGTACGAATGCGCCGGATATTGTGATTCCTTTGGGGGTTACGCCTCCGGAGGATGTAGAGACGCGCCATGGTGCGTCTCTACGTCAGGGCGGGTTCTGCACAAACGATATCATCAATGGCGAAACAAAAGTCCCATTACCCGCCCCTACAGATGTTTCAGGGAACGTCTCTACCCAATTGCCAATCCTCTTGTTTATGTCTCGAATTGACCCGAAAAAAGGATTGGATTTACTAATTCCGGCTTTAGAAACTCTTTTAGCTGAAGGGTTAGGGTTTCACTTTATCTTAGCTGGCGCGAATCCCCAAGATCCAGAGTATGAACGTAAAATTCAACAACAGATTCAAACGTCGCCGCTATCGTCTCATACGACAATTACAGGTTTTGTAGAAGGGGAAGTAAAAGCGGCGTTGCTACAAAGGGCGGATTTATTTGTTTTACCCTCTTATTATGAAAACTTTGGTATTGCTGTCGCCGAAGCTATGGTGGCGGGGACTCCTGTGGTAATTTCGGATCAGGTGCATATTTGCCAAGAAGTGAAAGGGGCGGAGGCGGGATGGGTTTGTGGGTGTGATGTGGCGTCGTTGACTCAAACGTTACGGGAAGCGTTAAGAGATGCTGGGGAACAGAAGCGGCGTGGGGTCAATGGGAGAGACTATGCACTACGGCATTATAGTTGGGATGCGATCGCGCAGACTATGATTGAGGCATATCAAACTATAACTGACACCTGATACCTAATAACTGACACCTGATATCTAATAACTGACACCTGATATCTAATACCTAATAACTGACATCTGACACCTGATACCTAATATAGCGCTTCGCGCTGGTGTGTTTACACATTAGAGAGGGATGCTTGATCAGGAGGGATTTAGAACACTTGTACTGTAACTACGCGAGAGCGAACTGCTATAACTGACATCTGATACCTAATAACTGACATCTGACATCTGACACCTGATAACTGACACCTGATAACTGATAACTGATAACTGATAACTGATAACTGACACCTGATAACTGATAACTGATAACTGATTATGGCAGATATTGATAACCTCCTCAACCAAATAGCCGCCCAAGAAACCCAACTTCAGGATACTGAGTTTCTTGCGCCCTGTGTTCAAGGGGGAAAAGTTCGCACGTCAGTCGCTAATCTGATTTATACCTTTACCCCTCAACCGCCTGATTTTGAAGGATGGGGTATTTTTCGTCCTGTGGATGAGAAAAAGGCTGAGGTGGTGTCCGAGGCTAGTTTACCTCAATTAGCTGAGTATCTGAACCTACTTAAACCCCTGCGCTTACGATTGGCTTATCCGTTGCGTTCATTGACTTGGTTAGCGTATCCCATTAATGAATCGGATATGCAGCAACGCTTGGGTATGATCAAACCTGTACCTGTACATCTGGTTAGCGAAGGCGCTGCATTTGAACCGATTATTGCCCGTTTTGATGGTACGGCTTTTTGGTTTGATGAAATAGACAGACGCGCTGAACCCCAACCGACTGAACAGTTACGAGAACAGTTAGAACAGGTTACTTTACCGGATCAGGTTCGGTTTGCGGGAATGACACCGGAAATGGTGACGGTTTATGAACTTGTATTGCAACAAACATCTGCTTATCAGGAGAGAGAACAACATCGGCGTCAGGTGAGAGAGGGGGAGATTCGCCCACAACACCCCCAGAGACGGCGGGAAAGAGGGGGTTCTAATCCTGATCAAACCGATGAACAACGGTTGCGGGATGCATTACAGATGGGAGGTGGGAGATTGCGGACATTTCGCGATCGCGGCGAGTTTTGGCAAGTGGAATGGACAACTCGTGATCGGGAAAGTCATACCTGTGCGATCGCCAAGGGGGATTTAACCGTGATGAGTTCAGGGATTTGTTTAAGTGGTTGCGATCGCGACTTTGATTTACAATCCCTGGTTGGTGTGATTGAAGCCCGTATCTAACAAGATTTGGGAATTTCTCCGGCTCAACTGTATTAATTTTCCTAATGGTTCGACCAACATTTCTTTACGGAGTTTTCAAGAAACTTTCCCTCAATCTTGACTACAATCTAGTTATCGTCTACCACAATCTCTATTAAGCACAGAGACAAATAATGCTGACCCAAAAAATTTACCAGAGAAAAATCAGTAACTCGTTTGACTTTAGTCAACTTTTTGCTCAAAGCATGCAAAAGGGTAAAATCAGTCTGGCTGACTGGTATGAATTACTGGTAATGCCGATGGATAATACCTTTACCTCAGATCATGAGGAGGCGGTGACTCGATTAATCTATGGGGTGCGACATGGTTTTGTTAAAGTCGTTGATAATGGTTAGTTGTTTCAAACTAGCCACTGGCTATTGACTGATCGCGGTGGTTGCCCAATTTTATTCAGAATGTCTATTTTCTTTCACGAAAACCTTTATCGAACACCCGCCCTGATGACACGGTTGCAGGAGTTTCCGGTAACTATCTGCGGGGCTGGAGCGCTGGGGGCAAATATGACTGAAAACTTGGCACGTTCAGGGTTTGGCAAGTTGCGGGTAATCGATCGCGATCGCATCGAAGAACGAAATCTTTCCACTCAACCCTATTACAAATCCGATATTGGTGCCTATAAAACTAAAATTTTGACAAATACCCTCTATCGTGCATTAGGTATCACTATAGATGGGCGTGCCAAAGAACTAACGGCGGACAACTGTTCTCAATTACTCCGGGACAGTCATTTAGTCATCGATACCTTTGACAATAGTGTCGCCCGTCAAGGGGTGAAGGAGTATTGTCAACAGGTGCAGATTCCCTGTCTCCATGTCGGATTGGCGAGTGACTATGGGGAGATAATTTGGAACGATAGTTATCGCGTTCCCTCACCTGCCAATGATGATATTTGTGATTATCCCTTGGCGCGAAATTTAGTGATGCTGGCGGTTGCGGTTGCTTGTGAGGTGGTTATTACCTTTGTTGCCACTCAAAAGCAACGAAGTTTTACCATTACGTTAGCCGATTTAGCCGTTCAACCATTGAATGATGAAGTATGATCGCCGGTGATCCCCGGTTTGACGTTTAATGGTTAAGGGTAAATGCAGTCATTGGACTTGTTCCTTCAGTTCAGGCGACTTGAGATGTAATCGTGATTGATGGGGTGTCGAAAATGGACATTACACTCCGGTTGCTCAAAAATTCTGGAGCTGTCCTTGGCGCTCTAATAGTTCTAGGTAGGAGATGGGTACGACTAGGGGCCAAAAAAGAGCGGCGATGGCTAAAAACATGATCGAGTGAAATTGGGCTTCGGGAGAGAGGTTTTCCTCACGTTGTAGAAAGTCTAGCCATCGCGTGAACAAAAGCGGTAGCATGATGAGGTAAAAGATGATTAAGCCGCTGAAAATGATGTTCCACATAGTTTCCTTGGTTGGTTGAGAGGTTAAGTGAGTTTCTAATTATTACTCTGGATTATTTCCTGCCTTTTATGCAAATGGTCAGGATTTTGTCAAAAATCTTTACAAATTTAATCGCCAATTCTGCATTCAGTGGATCGCCAGCTTATAAAAAATGTATTTAAAGATACATAAATTGGGTTTAATTCTGTAGTATTTCGTCCCTCACCGTTCCCTGTTCGTGGAGTCGCGATCGCACCTATTCTGTCAATAGCTGGAACCTTTGCTGCGCCTACTTTTTAATCCGAGTAACCCTTGCAAAGAGAGTTGAACCCCATTATCAAGCCGAGGGCGGCTAAACCCACGCCAGCAGAGGGTTCAGGGACTGACGTACAGTAGCCGCGATCGCAAATCCCCGATTTATTGAACTTGAAGGCGATAGTATGTTCACCATCAAAGCGATTTAAATCATAGCCAGCATCGAGTAATTCCGACTCAGACAGATACATAATATTGGTGAGAAATTCACCTGAACCCATCGTATTTAAACTTTGAGATTGGTCAAAATAAGACGTATCGGCGGCTAAATCACCCAGACTCGGACCACAACCCGCACCTTGACAAGCGTCATTCACTCGTATGTTGTAATCTTCCAGGTTATCAAATCCACTATTAATATCTGTGGTACTGATAGCGGTAACATTGCTATAAAGACCAAGATTAGGGACTAAAGAATCATTGCTTTCGGCAAAACGTACTCCGAATAAATCCCCTTGATTATTCGCCGTGGTGAAGTCTTTGTCAGTAAAATTGAAGAACAAATCACCCCAACCAATATTGGCATCATCAGCACGGGTTCCATCAATACCTGTTAATGGGATATTGCCATTAATCACTACCACAATGCTATCCTTAGTTTCCTTAAGCGCTAGACTATAGATCTCATAGCCCTTACCAGCTCCACCGACTTGAAATCCATCCACGCCATCATTGAACGAATCAACTGCATATTGCCATCCCTGATCATTGATAGGATTTTTGCCAACTTGAAGGGCAATACCATCGTTGATACATTCCGTAAACGTATTGGCGACAGTCCCTTCATTCAAAGCGGTGAACGTCGCCGCCTTAGCTGGTTTTGTGGTGGTTAAAATTACACCTAATGTGGTTGTGATAATAATGAATTGGGCGGTTTTGTTTAACATAGTCATCTCTTTGTTGTTTTAGAGACGAGTTTACTCGCATCCTCTGCTCTCCCTCTTAAAAAGGGCGACGGAAGGGGGAACTCCCAAGGGGGATGGGAGTTGGGATCGGGGTGAGGGGGCTGTAGCTTAAGTTAACTTTGAGCCAGAACTTTCGTTCTAGGCTTGACTCAAAGCTTGCTGCAAACGGGGTTTATCTTGTCCTTTTTGATGCAGCAATACCCAAGACTCAATTAAATCAGGACCATGCACATCACCCGTGAGTGCAGCACGCAGGGAGCGCATGACTAAACCTTTCTTTACCTTTTGCTGTTTAGTCACCTGTTTGATGATTTCCCCTGCGGTTTCTGCACTAAATTCTGGGGTATTTTCTAAGGCTTCCAAAACCGTGTTTAATACATCTGTTGCCCCTTCTTTTTTAACTTGCTCAATCGCCTCTGAAGTCAACTCAATCGAGTCAGTAAATAACATCCGCGTCATCTCCACCGCATCCGGTAAGCGCGTCAGACTCGGACCAATAACGGCAGCTAATCGCTCTAACCAAGGGCGATTATTTTCCGGATCAATGTTATACCCCGCTTCTTGCCAGTAGGGAATTAGTAAATCAACTAATTCCGATGGTGGTTTTTTGTGCAGATATTGACTATTGAGCCAATCCAGTTTATCCCAGTCAAACTTTGCCCCCGCCTTATTCACCCGATCAAAACTAAACTGTTGAGCAGCTTCTTCTAGGGTAAAGATTTCCTGTGTCGAGTCGGGTGGAGACCAACCCAGAAGCGTCATATAATTTGCCATCGCTTCTGGGACAAAACCCATAGTCTGAAACTCAGAAATAGAGGTCACGCCATCCCGTTTAGAAAGTTTTTGCCCCTGGGGATTTAGAATTAAAGGCGTGTGAGCAAATTCGGGTACTGTTGCGCCGAGGGCTTCATAAAGCAAAATCTGTTTGGCAGTATTAGCAATGTGGTCTTCTCCTCGGATGATATGAGTTATTTTCATATCAATGTCATCAACCACTACCGCTAAATTATAGAGAGGCTGACCAATTTCACCTTGAGAAGCCGCCCGAGCAATCACCATATCCCCACCCAGATCACTCCCTTTCCAGGTGAGTTGACCGCGCACCATATCATTCCAGACAATCTCGCGACTATCGTCAATCTTAAACCGAATCACCGACTCTCGTCCCTCCGCTTCAAAAGCGGCGCGTTGTTCTAGGGTGAGATTGCGGTGACGGTTATCATAGCGAGGGGCTTCTTTGCGGGCTTTTTGGGCATCCCGGAGTGCCTTAAGTTCCGCTTCTGAGGTGTAACAGTAATAGGCTAACCCTTTATCTAAAAGGGTTTGAATGGTGTGGTGATAAAGGTCAAACCGTTTCGATTGAAAAATCGGTCCTTCATCCCAATTGAGTCCTAACCAGGTGAGACCCTCTAAGATATTCTGGGTATATTCGGGACGCGATCGCGTTTGGTCGGTATCTTCGATGCGTAGAATAAACTGACCGCCGTGGTGTCGGGCGAATAGCCAGTTAAATACAGCGGTTCTGGCGGTACCGATGTGGAAGTTTCCGGTGGGAGACGGTGCAATGCGGACTCTAACAGTCACAAGATCAATCTCTGGTGGTAGGGTTGGCTAAGTACTTTCCAGCTATTTATTGTAGCGTAGAGCGGCGCTCACTCCCTCACCCATCCCCGAATTTCTTTTTTAAACCACTTCAATAACCTTTTTGCCTCCTGGTAAATCTGCACCCACCACATAAAAATCATGAGGATAGATCCAGTTCGTATCCATAGGACCATGAATTTGAATACCCGTCATCACCGCATACTTAAATATAGAATAATCTAAGGGATGCAAGAGGTTTTCTACATCATCAGAAATAATCTGACAAGCCAACTTAGTCATGTCAACTAAATTCGGTTTGTCTCCATAATTTATAGTGGACAGTATTTTTTGTCGGATAATAGATTGTTCCAGATCCTCGATATCCATTTTTAGGTTAAGACGTCCTGATTCTAACTCGTTGACAATCGCTTCTAATGCACCACAGGCATGAGACGCTTTGTGGATGCCTTCTCGATAAACCTTGCCAATTTCTCCGTCTCTAGAAATCGCAATATGAGGCATGGCTAAAAACGTAAAGCGGCGTATTCCCTCGAGAATCGGAACGTGGTCTGTTGCGGCGGCTAAACCCGTTTTTCCCATCATCACGAACCCAGCCAGACTACAACAATTAAAGGTTTTTCCCCAGTATTTAACTACTTCATTAAGTAACGGATCAGTAATTTCGTCCCGACAGAGTGCTGCCATTCCCATTGTATTTTCATCTTCAAAACCCAGGGCTTTTAAACAATGGAAAGTTTTTTTCATGTAATCTTCCATAGGTAATGCAGCCGGGAAATACCGTTGAAGACATTCATGGAAAATTGGGTAAGTGCTTGAGTCATAACCCGTGAATTGCAACATGACACCTTTAGTATCCTATAATTTATGGAAAATTATTTTATTGAAACATCGTAATTCAGCTAGAAATCTTGATGTTGCCAGTAGAGGGGTTGAGACGAGCGATAATGCCATTGAATTCAGTGCGAATAGAACTCACCCCGTAACGGCTGAGCGAGTAGGCATTGCATTCTGTCCCAACTAAACCTACAATATTTAAGCATTTTACGGGACTGACGGGGCTCGAACCCGCAACTTCCGCCGTGACAGGGCGGTGCTCTAACCAATTGAACTACAGTCCCAATTTACGAGCCGAATACCATTGTTACGAAGATCTATGGATTTGTCAAGCCCATGCCGAAAAAATTTTTTCTTAGGGTTAGAGAGGGGGTGTAGGGGAGGATGGGAGAGATGGGGAAGATGAGGAAGATGGGGAAGCTGTAGGGGCGGGTTTTACCACTAACGGGAAGGTTTGCTCACCCTTATATCACTAAACCCGCCCCAACGGATTACAAGCATTCTGCGACAAAGGACAAATGACTAATGACTAATGATAAATCCCAGAAACAAATTATCCCAAAAATGCTTCAACGACGATAAAGTAACCAGAACGCCTAATTCATGCCCAGAGGTTTCAACGTCTCTATCTCTCAATCGGTTCTCCTTGCCTTCTGTTTTAGCCTCTTTAGTGCCGATGCTATCGCATTCCCCGATATCCAAACCCATTGGGCAAAGGATTGTATTAACCAGATGGCATCTCGAAACCTAGTTACAGGTTACCCGGATGGCACGTTTCGCCCCAATGGTTCGATTACAAGGGCAGAATTTGCGGTGCTGATGTTGAATGCATTCCCCGACGCCGAGGTGAAACGCAGTGGTATCGCCTTTACAGATGTGCCACAGAGTCACTGGGCATATCGGGCAATTCAAGACGCTTATCAACGGGAATTTTTCTCGGGTTATCCGGGGCGGATTTTTCAACCCAGTCAACCGATTCCTCGTGTGCAGGCGATTGGGGTTTTGGCGGGGGCGAAGAATTACAGCATTCCCAGTAATCCATCGGGAATATTGCCACAATACTTCCAAGATGCCTCTGGTATTCCAGGATACGCCAGGAATGCGATCGCGGCGGCGGCGGTGAATACTCTGGTGGTTAATTATCCCACGGTGCAACGGCTTCGTCCCAATGAACGGGCGACACGGGGCGAAGTAGCGGCGCTATTGTGTCGGGGGTTAAATATTTATGCGGTTCCGCCTCAGTATATTGCTGGGGTGGAAATTCATCCCCAACAGGTGCGGACATTACCCGGAGGACTGAATTCTGTTCCCACATTTAATAGTAATTATCCTGAATTAGTTAGAAGTGAAGGGATTTTATTATCCACATTTTCCCCAACCGGAAAACGTATTCCTGCCGCCCATCTTAATTTTCCCTTTCAAGGACGTTTCGATATTTTTACCCATCATATCGCTAGGGCAGAAACTCAGGCAGAAACTCGCCCCCTTTATCAGGGATTACTGCTGCACAATCCCACCGATAAACCGGTGACAGTTGAGGTTTTGCAAGGGGCAAGTTATTTGAGTACTCCCGATGCGCCGTTTATTGACTTACCGGATATGGTGGATAATCCCAATGGCAAGATTTATTCGGGACCCGGTAGTCGCACGATGACTGATGTACTGCGGGGGATTCGTCAGGAAAGCTTTCCGGCACAAATGATATTGGAAGCAGGGCAAACTCAACTCTTGATGAATCAGCCGATTCCTATCCAACGGGCACCGGCGTCGAATGGACGTTCCACGATGATGCGATTGCAGAGTAATGGTTCAGTTTATGTTGCCAATTTAGCCATGAAAGCGCCACAAAACTCGAATGGTACATACCGCGCCCCAACATTAGCTGAATGGCAAACTTTATTAGTTGAAGGAGAATTAGCCGAACCCCGGGATCTGACGCCAACACCTCTTGACCCCCCTAGAGAACCCACAGTATTTGGACGGGTTGCCGGGGTTTCCCAAGGGACAGAATGGTTAGCAGAGATTACAGATACATTAGAATCAGATAGTCTGAGGATTCCCCAACCCGGTGAGGCATTTTCCTATGTTTTATGAACGCTCCATTTAATTACGTTGAATACGGGTCAAATTCAAAGTGCGCCGATGTTAGCTCGTTATCCGGATACGGCGTATTCTGCTCATAGTAATTATGGCGTGGAATATAATCTGACGTTACCCATGAGAAATACGACAAGTCAATCTCAAACGGTAACCGTATCGATGCAAACGCCGTTAAAAGATGAGGCAGGTACAGATAAGTTACTGTTTTTGAATCCACAAGTTGATCGGGTATTTTTTCGGGGAACTGTTCGGGTCACTTATGAAGATAACCAAGGGGAAAGTCAGACATGGTATGTCCATTTAGTTCAGCGTCGGGGACAACCGTCTAACCCCTTAGTTACGTTAAATTTAGCGCCAGGGGAACAGCGAAATGTAAAGGTCGAGTTTATTTATCCACCGGATTCCACGCCGCCGCAGGTGTTGACAGTGAAGACGTTGGCGAGGTAGAAATCCTCACCCCCAGCCATCTCCCAGGCTCTGCCTCCTCTCCTCTCGTTTCCTCTCGTTTTCCTCTCGTTCCCAGGTCTGAGAAGGGAATGCTATTCTGGAGGCTCTGCCTCCCATAGTAGAAACGCCTCAAAACGGTATCTTTTGCCCTTCGTTACATCCACTTGAAAAACTTCTCCCCAATGACACAAAATGAGCAGTTATTTCGTCAAGGGTTGAGAGGGTCATCTGCATAAAATATAGGGTCTTGAATAAGGCAGGGTGTATCTACTTTTTTTCGCCTTCCAGACTCTGGGAAGGGAATGCTCTTAGGGAGATTCCAGCCTGTCATAATCTCATGTTAATTATCCCTGATTTTGCCCCCTTCAGTCCCCCTTTATACCGAGTTGCGCTCAAACATAGTAGATAGGAAAAGCCGGGGAGGCAGGGGAGGCAGGGGAAGCAGGGCGTGTGGGTCATTCTGGGAAGGGTTGGACATAGTTAAATGGGTAAATTGTAGAGCATAAGACACTAATTTAACCTAGGTTCGTAGTCGTCACTTTAGTGACTCAACGTTCAAGTGCTGAGGACAAACTTTTAATTCAGAGACATTCCTTTTAACTTAGTTAGGATAAATTAGGAGATGGTGCGATCGCAAACCCTACAACCCATCCTACTCACCCTCTCCTCCTGACTCTTCACTGACTCTTCATGGGAAGCCTCGAAACCCTGTTAGGCTGGTAGATAAGGACATTCTCGGGTTCATTCAAAACGCACCCATTCCCCCAGATTACTGGAAAAGCAAGTTCTCCCGTCTCCCTTTCTCACTATGGTCGATTGGCGTCCCTATCTCGAATCCCTCGGCACCACCTACGCCCAATGGTGGCAGGTTTACACGATTACCGATGTAGTCGGGCGAACACCACAGAACCGGAAACAGACATCAGTGCTATTTGATTTTAAATTAATGGTGCAGACGGTGGAACCGGATAGAGACGCCAGGGGGCAAAAGGCGGAACAGGTTGAGAAACTAACCGTACTAGAGGGGTTAAGGAAATATGCGCCCCAGCATATCTTGTTAGTCGGGCGTCCCGGTTCCGGGAAATCCACAGCACTGGTGCGATTGCTGTTGGAAGAGGCGGAAAAAGGCAAGGAAGCCTGTAGAGACGTTGCATGCAACGTCTGGGAACAGGGGGAGAGGTCAATCAAAATCCCCGTCTTGGTAGAACTCCGCTATTACCGCACCACAATCGAGGACTTAATCCAACAGTTCCTGCAACGCCATGACCCAAATTTAACCCTCAATCCCGACACCCTGAAAGCCGGATTGCGACAAAGGCAATTTTTGCTGCTGCTGGATGGAATTAATGAATTACCCTCAGAAGCAGCGCGGCGGGAGTTACAGCAGTTTCGCCAAAACTACCAGAAAACTACACCTATGGTATTCACCACTAGGGATTTAGGCATCGGGGGTAATTTGGGCATAACTAAGAAACTGGAAATGCAACCCCTGACACCAAAGCAAATGGAGGAATTTGTCTGCGCCTATTTGCCACAACAGGGAAAACAGATGTTGCCGCAGTTGGGGAATCGTTTGCGAGAGTTGGGACAAACCCCCCTGCTGTTAAAGATGCTGTGTGATTTGTTCCATTGTCTGGAGACGATTCCCAGCAATCTGGGTTCAGTATTTCGCGCCTTTGCCCAGCAGTATGACCGAAAAGTTAAAGCCGATGTCCCGGTTACGGAAGACTCACGGGAATTTTGGTCAGAGTTGCTGCAATATTTAGCGTTTGTCATGACGAAGGGTAATCACCCAAAAGAGATACAGGTAGCAATTGCCAAGACAGAAGCTGAGACAATTTTTACCGAGTATCTGCGTCAGCACGATTTCCTTGACCCGCCAGTTCGCGCCCGTAAATGGTTAAACGATTTACTCAAGCATCACTTGATTCAACTGAGGGCAAATAATCAGATAGAGTTTCGCCATCAACTGATTCAGGAGTATTATACGGCTGAGTATTTACTCAAGCAGTTACCGAGTCTTAGTGATGAGGAATTACAACGGCAGTATCTCAATTATTTGAAATGGACAGAACCTCTAGCGTTAATGCTGGAATTGGTTGAAGATAAGGCACAGGCAGTGCGAGTGGTGAGGTTGGCGTTAGCTGTGGATGTGCAGTTGGGGGCAAGGTTGGCAGGGGAAGTTAAACCAGAGTTTCAAGAGCAAACAGTGGCTTTAGTGTCTGGGTTAGAAATTCCTCAGTTACTCACAATTCAGCTTTTGGGCAGAACAAAGTCTGAGAGTGCTATTTCCAACCTCATGAAAGCTCTCGAACATGAAGACTCTGATGTTAGTCGTAGGGCGGCTGACGCTTTAGGTAAAATTGGTTTACCTAAAGCTATTCCCCATCTAATTAAAGCCCTGAAGCATGAAGACGTTGGTGTTAGTCGTAGAGCGGCTGACGCTTTGGGTAAAATTGGTAGCGAGTCTGCCATCCCTGCTTTAATAGAGACCTTGAATGAAAGACAAGTTCCTAATGCTCGTGAGATAGCAGCTACAGCATTAGGCAAGATAGGCAGTGATTCCGCTGTACCTGCTCTTGTTCAGACTTTGAAAGACAAAAAATCTTCTAGTATTCGTGAGAGATATAGTATTCATGAGATATACACTAGATTAGGAGTTGATCAACGACTCGAAGCTTTTAATAGTGGAGAATATTATCTTAGAGAAGAAGTTGCTGATGCACTAGGAAAAATTAATAGTAAGTCTGCTGAATTAGCATTAATCGAAGCCCTAGATGATGAAGACCCGGAGATTCGTAAGTCAGTTGCATATACTTTGGCAAAAATTGGCAGCAAAAGGGCTGTATCTGCTTGTGTTAAGGCTTTAAATGATGATGCTCATTTGGATCGAGAAGACATCTTTTACACCCTTGCAGAAATGGGTTATGAATTGCTTGTGACTATCTTAACTCAATCTTTGACTATTGAAAACGCTTTTGTTCGAGATATAGCAGCTAAAGCATTAGAAGAAATTAACGATCAGTCATTGACAGAGGCTGATATTAATGATTTTTACGATGAGATAGATTGGAATAGTAATAAAGCCGTTTATAAGCTAGCAGCAAGTGATGATGAGTCTGAGTCTGATTTGACTTCAATTCTGGAAATTTTACGTGATGATCCCGATCATCGTATTGATGCAGCCATTAGGATATTAGGGGAAATTGGCAACCCTGATATACTGCCTGTTCTCCATGACTTACTATTGGACACAGCAAAAAGCTACATAATTGACCCTATTTCACAAATTCAAAACCGCTGCAAATTCTACAATTTTACCCTCACTCAACCAATTCTTACCACTCCTTCTCCCCTAATGCATATTCTCCACCTTAGCGACCTCCACTTTACCACCCTCGACCAAGCAACCTTGTGGTCTACACAACTCAGACTTGATTTACGTCATGAACTCAATATTTCTCAGCTTGACGCCCTGATCCTCTCCAGCGATATTGCTAACTATTCTACCCCAGAAGAATACGAAGCTGCCGCCCAATTTCTCAACACCCTCTGTCAAACCTTCTCCCTAAACCCAGAACAAATTACCATTGTTCCCGGTAACCATGACCTCAACTGGAACTTAGCACAAGAAGCCTACCTACTTGTTGACCGCCCTAAATACAACGGTAAACTAATTGATGGTCATTATATTAAAGTCACCGATGAAGTCATCCGAGTTCGTGACGAAACCGCCTACAAAAAACGCTTTGAAAACTTCCGCCAGTTCTACAAAGACATCAAACGAAAACCCTATCCCTTAGACTATGACCAACAATACACCCTCGACTATCTCCCCGAACAAAACCTCCTCATTTTAGGGCTAAACTCAGCATGGCAACTCGACCATCATTTCAAATCCCGCGCCAGCATTCATGAAAATGCCCTCAGCAACGCCCTGGATGAAATTGATACTAATCCCGATTACGATAACTGCTTAAAAATCGCCGTTTGGCATCACCCCCTCGATAGTCCCTATCAAGATAGAATTATCGACCAAGACTTCATCGGACTCCTCGCCGTTTCCGGGTTTCGCTTCTTCCTGCACGGACATATCCACAAAGCCGAAACCAGTCTGTTCCGTTACGATATGAGTCGAGATGGGCGCAAATTAGACCGCATTTGTGCCGGAACCTTTGGCGCACCGACAAAAGAACTGGTAACGGCTACGCCTTGGCAATACAATTTGCTGATCTTTGAAAAGGATAAACTAACTGTTCGCACCCGTTGCCGTCGCGGAAAAGATGCGCCGTGGGAATCCGATAGTATTTGGCGTCAGGGGGCGGGAAAATCGTCGTTGGATTATTACACCATTGAGTTGTGATTTTTTGTCATTTGTAATTTTTCATTTGTAAGGATATCACCAATTGTAGGGGCGACCCGCTGCATTAAATTAAGAAAACCCACCTATCAATTTTATCGGGTCGCCCTGCATTGGGTATTGGAAATTATATGACACCGCATTTAGACCGGGGCGAGTCGGGATAGGTTAATTGCGGTTCCGCCACCTTGACTCAGCGACTCGCCCCTACAAACCCCTACAAACCCCTACAAATGTGATAATCTCAATAATCTTAATAATCTTAATAATCCTGACAATCTCTATCAGGGATAATTGCCAGTTAAAACGGAAAATCGGTTAGAGGGTCTTGATTGGATACAGGATATTCGGGATTTTCTGGGTCGTCTATCCACCGTAGAGGATTTTCTACAATGTATTTGCGGATGGCATGAAGGGATGTCTCCCGGTGAATGATGTGATCATAGAAATCGCGTTGCCAGAGAGGAACGTGGGGGGTTTGACGAATCCGGTTAATCCGTTTGGCAGATAGGGATTTGAATTGCCCAATAATTGCACCTAGAGAACCCGAAACCACACCTTTAATCTGTCGTTTCTCCCTAGTGCTTCCAGTCGAGACAATCGGCTGAACCCAATCCAGAGAATAAACCGATAACTCTGTCCTCAATGAGGTACGGTGGGTATCTGTAAGGACAATAATACCGTGTAAGTGGTTCGGCATAATCACAAAAGCATCAAGTTCCACATTCGGGCGCACAACAGCCGTTCGATACCATTCGTTTTTCACAATGCGACCCAATGGGGATAGATACATATTGCCTTGGATAATTTCCCCCAGCAGACAATCTCGATTACGGATACAAAGCGTGACAAAATAAGCACCAGGTTGCCTGTAGTCGTATCCTTTTAGGCGAATAGAATGGCGGTGATGTCTTTGAGGTTCGTAGGGCATAGAACTGTAGGGGCGACCCGCTGCATTCAATTAAGAAAACTCACCTATTAATTTTATCGGGTCGCCCTGCATTGGGTATTGGAAATTATATGACACCGCATTTAGACCGGGGCGAGTCGAGATAAGTTAATTGTGACACCGCCACCTTTGCTCAGCGACTCGCCCCTACAACCAACCACGATAATCCCCAACTTCTTCAAGAAGTCGGGGATCTAATTAATGAATTGCCATTTATCCTACGGGGCAAACCCCACCAATTGAGGCTTGTACGTCTGAATCGCTTTCATGTACTGCGCCCGTTCAAAGGCACTTTCATCAGGACAGTTAATCTGACTCATGCTACCCTGCATCTGCTTGATGGACTCATATTCATGCTCTTCCATCCAATGGCGTACCTCTTGCTCAATCTCTTGCAGATTGCCAATCCCATGACGCAGCAGCACACTAACGATTTCCGTCACTTTCGCCCCTGCCATCATCATTTTGATTACATCCTGCCCTTTATGTACCCCACTCGTAGCGGCAAAGTCTACAGATAAGCGACCATACAAAATCGCAATCCAGCGCATGGGTAAGCGCATCGCTTGCGGTGTACTCAGCAATATATTGGGTGAAACTTCCAACTCCTCAATATCAATATCCGGCTGGTAAAATCGATTGAAAAAGACTAAACCATCCGCACCCGCCTCAGTCAACCGCTTCGCCATATTTGCCATATTGCTGAAGAAAGGACTGAGTTTAATCGCAACTGGAATATTCACCTCAGATTTCACCGCTTGCAGAATATCAAGATAATTCTGCTCCACTTGTGCCCCCGTCTGATCCATATCCGTGGGGATGCTGTAGATATTCAACTCCAGCGCATTCGCCCCCGCCTGCTCAATTTCCTTAGCGTAGCGCGTCCAGCCGCCCACCGTGGAACCATTGAGACTGGCGATGATCGGCATATTCACCGTCTCTTTTGCCTTACGGATATGCTCTAAATATTGCTCTGACCCCACATGAAACACCTCCGCTTCGGGGAAATAGGTCAGGGCTTCGGCAAAACTTTCTGTACCATACTCCAAATGATGGTGTAACTCCAACTTTTCTTGGCGCAGTTGTTCTTCAAATAAGGAATGCAGCACCACCGCCGCCGCCCCTGCATCCTCCATACGCTTGATGTTGTCAATATCTTCTGTCAGGGGCGCCGCCGCACCAACGACGAGGGGTGATCGCAATTCTAACCCTAGGTATGTTGTTGTCAGATCCATCCGTTTAAACCTCTTACATTATTTATGGGTAATCCTGTGGAGGGGTGTAGAGACGTAGCATGCTACGTCTCTACAATGTTATTTAGGTACTCGCTGGTTCCTTAACCTCCTCACCAGTTTGGGTTGTCTGACCATTTCCATCACCGTTGTGGGTGTCCAACTGACGGGCTGCCAGATATTGGTACATCTGCCACCGGATCTGCACATCCTGCTGCGCTTCTTCCAGGAGACGTTTGGCATCTTCTGGCTTACTCTTGGTCAGCATCTTGAAGCGGTTTTCTTCATACATGGATTTTTCCACGGGGAATTTCGGACTCCGCATATCCAGTTGCAGGGGATTCTTGCCGTCTTTAACTAAATCCGGATTAAACCGATACAGCAACCAGCGCCCAGACTCGACCAACGCCTTTTGATGAGACATCGCCGTGGTCATATTAATCCCATGAGCAATACAGTGGGAATACGCCAAGATTAGGGATGGACCATCATACGCCTCAGCTTCCAGGAACGCCTTGAGAGTATGTTCATCCCGCGCCCCCATTGCCACACTAGCAACATAGACATTCCCGTAGGTCATGGCAATTAAGCCTAGGTCTTTCTTAGCTGACGGTTTACCACCTGCGGCAAATTTCGCCACCGCCCCCCGTGGGGTAGCTTTGGACGCCTGACCCCCGGTATTGGAATAAACCTCAGTATCCAAAACCAGGATATTCACATTGCGACCACTAGCAATCACATGGTCTAAACCACCGTAACCAATATCATACGCCCAGCCGTCACCGCCAATAATCCAGACACTCTTCTTGACCAGGTAATCGGCTAAACTCAACAACTGCTTGGCTTCAGGAGAGTTCATCTGTTGCAGTTTCTGCTTGAGTTGAGCCACCCGTTCCCGTTGTTCCCAAATATCGGCTTCAGATTTCTGTTCCGCGTTGAGAATGCCACTAACTAAGTTATCGCCAATCTCACCCGCTAAACGTTGCACTAACTCAGCGGCAAATTGGGTGTGTTTGTCAACGGAAACGCGGAAGCCGATACCAAATTCGGCGTTATCTTCAAATAAGCTATTCGACCAAGCAGGTCCGCGCCCTTCAGCGTTTTGTGACCAAGGTGTGGTGGGTAGGTTTCCACCGTAAATCGAGGAACAGCCTGTGGCATTTGCCACCAACATGCGATCGCCAAATAACTGGGTCGCTAGTTTCAGATAGGGAGTTTCCCCACACCCCGCACAAGCACCGGAGAACTCAAATAGGGGTTCTTGCCATTGCTGCTGGCGGATGCGGTCTAAATTTAAAGAACGGCGATCGGGATTGGGAATATCTAAGAAGAAGTCCCAATTTGCCTGTTCCTGTTCCCGCAGGGGTAACTGGGATTCCATGTTAATCGCCTTCAGCTTGGGCTGAGACTTGTTCTTCGCCGGACAAACATCCACACAAATTCCGCAACCCGTGCAGTCTTCGACCGCCACCTGAATGGTGAATTTCTGTCCCGCATACTCTTTATCCCGTGTATCCGTGGACTTAAGGGAAGCGGGGGCGTTTTCTAACACCTGCGGATCATAAGATTTGCCTCGGATTACCGCATGGGGGCAAACCATGACACACTTACCACACTGGACGCAGACATCGGGGTCCCACACGGGAACTTCTAGGGTTATATTCCGTTTTTCCCATTTCGTTGTGCCAGTGGGGAATGTACCATCTACGGGCAAGGCACTCACTGGCAGATTATCCCCACCCCGCGCCATCATCTGACCTAACACATCCCGGACAAAGGCTGGGGCGGTGTCGGGAACTGGGGGACGCATGTCCACTGTACTGTCAAAGGTGTCTGGCACTTGCACTTCATACAGATGCGCCAAGGTGTTGTCCACTGCCTCAATATTCATGCGGACAACTTCTGCACCCTTCTTGCCGTAAGTCTTTTCAATGTACTGCTTAATTTTGGCGATCGCTTCTTCTTTGGGTAAGATGTTCGCCAGTTCAAAGAAGCAGACTTGCATCACGGTGTTAATCCGCCGTCCCATGCCACTGTTAACCGACACCTCATTGGCGTCAATGACATAGAACTTCAACTTCTTGTTGACAATTTCCTCTTGCACCGGGCGGGGCAGTAGACCCCAGACTTCATCCGCACTAAAGGGACTATTCAGCAGGAAGGTAGCACCTGGGGCGGCGATACTCAGGACGTTGAGTTTTTCCAGGAATAGCCATTGGTGACAGGCGACGAAGTTGGCTTGGCTAATCTGGTAGGTTGAACGAATCGGTTCTGGACCAAAGCGTAGGTGAGAAACGGTGACGGCGCCGGATTTCTTGGAGTCGTAAACGAAGTAGCCTTGGGCGTAGTTGTCGGTTTCTTCACCAATAATCTTGATCGAGTTCTTATTGGCGCCCACGGTACCGTCTGACCCTAAGCCATAGAACACACAGCGCACCACGCTTTCGGGTTCAGTGGAGAAGCTGGGATCATAGGAGAGGCTGGTGTGGGTTACGTCATCGTTAATGCCAATGGTAAAGTGGTTCTTCGGTTGGTCAGCGGCTAAGTTCTCCAAGATAGCCTTCACCATCGCTGGGCTAAATTCTTTGGAGGATAAGCCATAGCGTCCACCCACAACCCTGGGTTTCGGACTCTCAGCTTCCCAGGCTTCCTGAAGGGCTGTAACGACATCTAGATACAGGGGTTCGCCACCAGCGCCCGGTTCTTTGGTGCGGTCTAGGACGGCAATATTCTTAGTCGTAGTCGGTAGTGCGGCGACTAAGCGCTTCATATCAAAGGGACGATACAGCCGCACTTTGATCAGTCCTACTTTTTCTCCCTGTTTGTTCAGGTAATCTACGGTGTCATGGACGGTTTCTGCGCCAGAACCCATGAGGATAATCACTCGTTCCGCATCGGGGGCACCGTAATATTGGAACAGTTCATATTGGCGTCCGGTGAGTTCGGCAAATTTGTCCATGGTTTTCTGGACAATTTCCGGGCAGGCATCGTAGTAGGAATTAACGGTTTCCCGTGCTTGGAAATAGACATCTGGGTTTTGGGCGGTGCCTCGCAGGACGGGGCGATCGGGGGTTAGACCCCGCGCCCGGTGTTCCATTACCCGTTCATCATTGATCATTTCCCGCAGATCATCGTCCGCTAGCAGTTCAATTTTCTGAACTTCGTGGGAGGTGCGGAAGCCGTCAAAGAAATGGATAAAGGGAATGCGGGATTCTAGGGTGGCGGCGTGGGTAATTAAGGCCAGATCATGTGCCTCTTGGACTGAGCCTGATGCCAGAAGACCAAAGCCTGTGGCACGGCACGCCATCACGTCTTGGTGATCCCCAAAAATGGACAGGGCTTGGGCGGCTAGCGATCGCGCGGCGACATGAATCACGGCTGAGGTCATTTCCCCAGCTATCTTGTAGAGGTTGGGCAGCATTAATAGCAAGCCCTGAGAGGCTGTGAATGTGCTGGTCAATGACCCTGCCTGCAACGCGCCATGGACTGTACCTGCCGCCCCTGCTTCACTCTGCATTTCAATGATTGAGGGAACGGTACCCCAGATGTTCTTGCGACCTTCTGACGACCAAGCATCTGCCCATTCTCCCATGGGTGAAGCGGGGGTGATCGGATAAATGGCGATCACTTCATTGAGTGGGTAGGCAACGCGAGCCACCGCTTCGTTTCCGTCTAGAGTTGCAATCGTTCGTTTAGTCATAGTTACAAACCTTTATGGTTTCTAGGTAATCTTTTTTGGAGCGCTAAACTTCAACTTAATTCCTTGTCTATTGCAAATTCCCTATTAATTTCGTCTGTTCCACTACAAAACGGCAATTTTCTTGGAAATCGAATTGGCATAAGTTATCCAATTGAGTTCTTCTTTTCACAACGTCAATGTTGTTTTTTTCTGAGGTATAGAAGTCGGCATTCAACCCCCACACTCCATGGCTGACGGTCGTCTCCGGGATGTGTTAACGGTTTTTTAACCTTCCCGTCTGCTTCCGGATACTCTTCTATTATCTAACAAAAATTTAGCAATTGAGGGGAGTCTAACTTTTTTTTAATTTCTTTAAAATTTGGGTGACTCCCTCCCTTAAAATAATCCAAAGAATAACAGAATAAGCTGTATTAGTTTTTACAAGCTGGGAGATTTTAACTTTATTAAGTATTCGCCCAAAATCATTAAGAAATATTTCATTTCGTAAATATTTCTCAGCTTCTCAGCCATTGAGGGAGATGGGGGGAAAAAAAGGAGATAGGTGATGTTTATGCCAAATACTACGGATGTTGTGTGGTTAAAGGTTAGTCCGAGCCTGCAACGTTTCGATCAGCGACTGATTGTTTACGTATCCGAGCAGGTGTCAGTGAAGCAATGGGAGTATCGGCAATGTCAGGATGAACCGAGTTCCCTGGAGCAACCGTTGTGGCGGCTTCATGAGTACATTCAAGGCGTCGAGCAACCTGTTCATCTAATTGGTCACAGTACAGCTGGATTGCTAGGATGGCTCTATACTCGTCACTATCCTCAACGAGTGCGCTCGCTAACCCTACTAGGTGTCGGTGTGTATCCGGCGATTGACTGGCAAGCGCACTATTATGTACAACTAGGGCAGATGCAGTGTTCGCGTCAGATGATTCTCCGGCAAATGGCTTATCGTCTATTTGGCAATCCGGAGCGGTATGCAGTTAACGGTTTAGTCAGTATATTAGAGCGAGACTTAGAGAGTTCTCCTTTGCCACACTCTTTATAGGATAGCGATGGTGAAAACGACGGCGTTTTAACCAGGGGATGAAACTTAAGCGTTGCGTTCAGCAGAGCAACTTTAGTTGCGAGTCTAATTTATCCTGACAACACTCAATCAATAGTGTAGTATAATGAGTGTTAGAAAACATTGCAGACGCCCTAGCAAATGTTTACCTTAATTTACGAGTTCAAACTAAAACCAACTAGCGCCCAAATAGCCATTTTTGAGGAATGGCTAGAGCAATGCCGTAGAGTATACAACTACGCTTTAACTGAGCGCAAAGATTGGGTTAACTCTCGTAAATGTCCAGTGAACGCTTGCTCAATCAAAAGTGAATACATCATACCAGCAGACAGAAAAGCGCCTAATTACAATTCTCAAGCAGTAGCACTGACCCAAGCAAAAAAGAATATCCCTGAGCTAAAGATGGTACACTCACAAGTGCTACAACAAACCCTAAAACGGCTACAGTTAGCGTTTGAGGGGATGTGGAAGAATGGGCAAGGCTTTCCACGGTACAAGAAAGCGGGTCGGATGCGGTCATTCGTATTTCCGTCAATGGGGATAGAACCAATTCAAGGGAACTATATCAAGCTACCTAAGATTGGGTTAGTCAAGTTCAATCAATCCCGTCCAATTCCCGATGATGCAACGATCAAACAGGCGCGGCTTGTGAGACGGGCGTCCGGCTGGTATGTACAACTCACCTGGCAATGGAAAGTAGATGTACCCCAGATCAATCCATCGGGTACGTCAATAGGGCTAGATGTTGGTATTAGCCATTTTGCCGCCGTATCTAATGGGCGATTGTTCCCCAATCCAAAACCGTTTAAGCAACTAGAAAGCAAGCTTAAATTGCTGCAAAAAAAGGTAGCTAATAAGCGGTTTGGGTCAAACAATCGCGCCAAGGCACTTCTCGAAGTGGCACGACTACACGAGCGAATTGCCAACACTCGGAAAAACTACCATTGGGAGTTAGCCCATAACCTTTGTGACTGGGCTGACATGATATTTGCTGAACAACTCAACCTCAAAGCACCATCTAGAGGCTTCTTAGCCAAACATTGCCTAGATGCGGGGTGGGGTCAGTTCCTAGATATCCTTTCCCAATGCTGTTTTAAGCGTGACAAATACTTCCAAAAAGTACCCGCAGCGGGAACCAGCCAAACCTGCCCCAAGTGCCTAAAGGAAACAGGCAAGAAAAAGCTTCGAGAGCGGGTACACAAGTGTAAGCATTGCGGGTATACGGCTAATCGGGATGTTGCCGCCGCTCAAGTCGTCGAGATTAGAGGACTCGAAGCCGTGGGACACACGGTGGTTAAGCTTTCTGAGGGTAAAGGTCACGTCCTGGAAGACGTTAAACTCTGCCTCCCTGTGAAGAAAGAATCCCCCGCGTTTTAACCGGGGGAGTGTCAAATAAGCGAGTATGCATTCCTCCGGGTGGTGTTTCCGTACCCTTAATGATCTGTGGGAGCCTAGACGATAACGTTGTCGATTCCCAGGCGCTGGAAGGATGGCTATATTGGTTTAAAGAAGGCGATCGCTTGTGGGAATGTTTAGAAGGCGGTCATTTTTTCCACTACTTCAAACTATGTACGAGATTCAACTCCAAAATTATGACAACTCTCGACAATACTAATCCATCTGACCTGTCTCAGGCAGGCGAAAATGGTTCACCCTTATCCCGGTTACCAATTCCCTGGATCAAGATTGGACAATACCTATTCCTGGCAGCTTTGATTTGTACAAGTATCATTAGCTTTGTTGTTCAAGATAAAGCCATTATAGTTATTTGGATGGCTGTCTTAGTTTCAATTTTTGTATTCCTGGTTTTGATCGATAAGCAGTTAGCGAAAGAGGCGATTCGTCAAATTCAGCTTGATGTTGCAAAACGAGCGGAAATTTATCAATATCTTGTTGATGAACAGCTACAACCGGGTAGCAATCCTATAACAGTAGCCCGAGAGAATGCGTTGCAGTACTGCCAAGAACTTATTGAGGACTATAAACAAAGCCGCCAAACTTCGAGAAATATATACTATACATTCCAAATGGCAACGATTGTCTTTTCTGGGATTACACCCATTCTGGTTTTGGTTGATAAGTTAGATATTGGCGTCGCTTGGTTTAAGTGGTTACCTGTTATATTTCCAGCGATCGCTTCTATTGTTGCCAGTGTGGTGACCTCGTTTCCTTTTCAAGAAAATTGGATTTCTGCCAATACAGCCGTTGAATTGTTAGAAGCCGAACGGGAAAAATTTATATTGGGAGTCACCCAAGCTTATCGTTGCTATGATTTAGACGATCAAGTCCAACGTCAGAAAAAGCTGAAACAGGCAATTGAAAATTTTATTAATCAGGTGAATACGATTCATCTGAAGCAGATTCAAGAAGCCTCGGAAAGTCTGCAAAAGCCACAGGGGCAAGAAACCGAGAAATCGGCATCGGCACAATGAACCAGGTAAGTCTTGGGGTAAGGGCACGGCAATGAAAGAGCCCCTACAGGATGCGAGAGGGAAACAGCCCTGAGCAATCGCTGTATTAATTGGTGCGATCGCACGATTGCTGAATTCTTGGTTCCGGTGATGCGGAAAGAGTCGCCCAAGTAGCAAGTAGTAGCGTGGCACACCTTAATTGGTGGATTAGCATTGTAGGGGCGCATGGCGTGCGCCCGGTTTAAAAGTCAAATCTATTCCACAATTTTAGCTGTGTCAGTCCGCCATCGTGCGTTAGCGGGGCAATAATTTAGGGGGAAAATCCAATGAATTGTGTTCCCCGCGTAACGCACCAACACAAATAGATAATATAAATGATTGCGTTTTCAATCATAAATCAGGTTTTTAACTGCCTAGATCGCTAATCTCTATGACAGGAAAGGTCAAAATGGTACAGACACCAGGAAAACCGGAAACCGAAACTCTGTTACTTGAGTTACCAAAAACCATGAAGCTATATGTCACTCCAGAACAGTTTACAGCCCTAGCCGAGTGCAATAGAGAATTACACCTGGAGAGAACGGCAAAAGGAGAATTAATTGTGAATCCACCCACAGGTTGGCGAACTGGCAAACGGAATTGGAGTATTTCTGGAGAGTTGTATATATGGTGGCGAAATGCAGATGAACCGGGCGAAGCGTTTGATTCCTCAACTGCTTTCATTTTACCCAATGGTGCTACTCGTGCCCCGGATGCTTGTTGGATTAGTCAAGAAAGTTGGGATGCACTGACTGATGAACAAAAGGGAACGTTTGCCAATATTTGCCCGGATTTTGTGGTGGAGTTACGATCGCAGTCGGATACTCTGAAGTCGCTGCAAGAGAAAATGCAGGAGTATATGGAAAATGGGGCTAAACTGGGTTGGTTAATCGATCCACAAAATAGAACAGTAGAAGTTTATCGAGTCGGTTTAAACGTAGAAATATTGTCAAATCCGGCTGAGTTATCCGGTGAGGAAGTCTTACCGGGTTTTGTGTTGAATTTGTGTCGGGTTTGGGGTTAGCGCGATCGCACTTCTCACTCTTCTCCAGTGATGCGGAAAGAGTCGCCCAAGTCGGGGTGGGTTTAGGGATTTCTATATGTAAGGTGGGCAATGCCCACCCTACATTGCACAATCACCCGGATTTCATATCTGCGATCGCACTCCTCGTCATCGCCGCAATAGCTTTATCTGTGGCTTTGGGTAAATGGTAATATTTCCCACCCGCCTGCTTCGCCAATTCCTTAGCAAACCCCGTAGACACAAACTTATTTTCCGTATCAATCACCAATAACTGAATTCCCATTGCCCGAATTCGAGCCGCAATATCCAACAGTTCCCCCTTAATATCCGGCTTTTCGCCCTCGGCTATCGGTTCCCCCAAGGAACGGGCTAAGGAAATATTCCCTCGTCCATCGGTAATTGCCACAATCACCACCTGACCGATATCTCCCGACATTTTGGCATTCACCCCCACACGCACCGCCTGGGTTAACCCATGTGCCAACGGGGAACCGCCACCACAAGGTAACCGATCTAACCGCCCCCGCGCCAAAGCAATGGAACGGGTGGGGGGTAACAACACCTCCGCTTGTTCGCCGCGAAAGGGAATTAGGGAAACTTGGTCGCGGTTTTGATAGGCTTCAGTCAGAAGTTGCATCACTGCACCCTTAGCCGACTGCATTCGGTTGAGTGCCATTGAACCCGAAGCATCAACCACAAATACCACCAACGCCCCGGCTTTACGGGCTAGGCGTTTAGAGCGCAAATCTCCCGACTCTACGATAACCTTACGGTTCGGCTGGCGTTCCCGGCGTCCTTTCTGATAGGGTGCAGCCGCCCGTAATGTGGCATCAACGGCGATGCGTTTAACCGCACCTTTGGGTAACATGGGCTTGACATATCGCCCACGATCATCAGAAAAAATAATACTGCGGGTTCCCGATTTTCCTTGCCGCTGCGCCATTTGAGCGAAGTAGAGGACGCTGGGATCGAGAACGACTCCCTCGGTATCAAAGATGAATTCTTCGGGGACGCTGGGAGGTTCTTGTTCTTGTTCCGGTTCCTGTTGATCCTCTTCTTCTTCCTTATCCTCCGGTTCGTCTTGGTCTTGGGAAGACTCATTCTGAGGCGGTGGGGGTGGAGGTGGCGGTGGGGGTTCTTCTGGTGGGGTCTGGACGATGGTAGAACGGGGGACAATCACCAATTCCACGGCGCGTTTCAAATCGTCAGCACTAACCGTCTGACGCCCATCTAGGGCGGCTGAGGCTTTGGCAACACGCACGGCAAACAGTTCCGCCCGATGTCCTTGGACGCCACCCCGCAGGGCTTCTTCTACGAGATAAGCAATTTGGTCATGAGTAATTTGTACCTCTTTGAGCCATTCCCGTGCCAGAATAATATCGGTTTTCAGGTTATCTATGTCTTCGTTATACTGCTCAATAAAGGCTTGGGGTGAGGTGGTGTACGCGATCGCGCCTTCGACGGCTTGCACCCGCTGATCCAGTGCCAGCACTCCATCGGCGGATAGGGTAATCGCAATTCTATCGAGTAAATGCTCCCGCAGGGGTCCTTCGTCTGGGTTGTAGGTGGCGATTAATAGGGGTTTGCAGGGATGCTGAAAACTAATTCCCTCCCGTTCGATTTGGTTGCGCCCTTCGGTGAGAACGCTTAAGAGTTGGTTGGCGATTTGGTCATCGAGGAGGTTGATTTCATCAATATATAAAATACCCCGATGTGCTTGGGCTAAAAGTCCAGGTTGAAAAACAGGTTCGCCTTGTTGCATCGATTTCTCCACATCCACCGAACCTAAGAGGCGATCTTCGGTGGTTCCCAGGGGAATTTGCACAAAGGGTGCGGGGATAATTTCTGTCTCAACAGTGGCGGGTTCAATCCCTTGGGCTAAAAGCTGATCATCCCATTCTTGAGGATAATCGGGATGGCAATTAGACAGAGAACCCTTGACCACTTCAATGGGGGGAAGGAGGGCGTGGAGAGCGCGTGCCATCACGGATTTCGCCGTTCCCCGTCGTCCCGCGATCGCAACTCCTCCTAATCCGGGGTCAACCGCCGCCAACAGGAGCGCTAATTTAATCGCTTCTTGACCCACGACAGCCGTTAGGGGAAAATTGGTTATTGCTGTGGGAGAGTTCAGCACAGGCATAAGGCAACCATGACACTATCAGTTTTTCAGCATACCGCGTCCTGGAGTCGTTTGGACGGTTAACGGAAAAATCTGACGAATGACAAACAATGACGATCTCCACCATTACCTTGTATTGTGTCTACCTACTTACAGGTTTTTTCGTCAATACTGCCTCTTCGATAATATCGGCGGCTCGTTTGACGCCACCGGATTGACGCATGAGCGCCTGTAGATTTAAAGCATTCTGTTTATAAGACTCTTGCGTTAGCACTTTTTTTATTGCATTTCGCAATCGAGAAACCCTCAATTTCTTCAGGGGTATCACTTCCCCAGTCCCTGTCCAAGCAATACGTGCAGCTACGGCAGGCTGGTCATTGGTTACCGGAATTGCTACCAGGGGGACTCCATAACTCAACGATTCTAATGTTGTATGTAATCCGGCATGGGTAATGGTGAGGGTGGCTTTTTTCAGAAGTTCTAACTGAGGAGCAAAACTAACCACAATCGGATTCCCAGGTAATTGGGGTAGTGATTCGGGCGGCATAGAACCTGCCAAAGATACCACTAATTGTACATCCAATCCTTCACAGGCAGAGGCAATGGTTTGAAACACTTCAATTCGCTTATTTTGTATCGTCCCCATAGAGGCATAAATCAACGGTTGTCCCGTTAATTTTTCATAAGGAAACGAAAGGGGTTTCCGATTAGCGGGGTTATGGAACGGTCCTGTGAAATGGAAATAGTCGGGTAAATCTGTTCGCGGAAACTCAAACTCAGCGGGTTGATGACTGATTTGAACCAGTTTAGAGTAGGCATCATTGCGGGTTGCGAAGGGGGGCAATTTCCACGCTTGGCGATAGTTTTCCACGACATCCCAAATGGGTTTATCGATGTAATTGAGTACCCTATACCCTGCTTGGTTACGCCAATGTCCCCACCACGTCGGGCTATAGCGCCAAGGTGTATTCCACGGCGGAATACTTGGATGTTGATGGGTCACTAAACCACTACACAAGGTAACAAAGGGAATGTCAAGATACTCAGCGACTGTTCCACCTTCAAAGGAGGTATTATCGACCAGAAGGACTTCTACACCAACGTCCTTACAGGCTTCTGGGGCGTCTCGTAGTAATACATCTACCCATTGTGACATTAGATGACTAACATATCTCATGGCGCTGAGTCCACTCCTTTGCCCTAACCCAGACAAATATTGAGCCATTGCTCCGGCGGGAAACTCGGACTGACCAATCGCTCTATATTCCAAACCCCTGGCTACTGTCTGAGATTGAACCTCGATGGAACCACAGAGGGTGAGGTGATGACCGCGCTGTTTCAGTTCGTTTCCCAGGTTAAACATCAGGTTGAGATGGCTGGCTGCAGCGGGGCAGATGATACCAAAATGCGTCATATATTTTATTTTTCGAGTTTATTGTATATTCTTAAACTGAATAAACCTCTATTAAATACCAATTTAAGCCTCAAAAGCAACAGGATTGAGTGTGTCTAAATCAGTTGTGAAATAAAAGGGGCTCAGGCAAGCCGTTTACTTTGGGTTTTACCCAATGACGATTTAACAACTCCAGGACTATCAATTCAACTACCCCACGCTACTAACTGATGTTCTAGCAGGAGTTTTAACTGCTAAGGGTAAAATTATTTTGAACGTAGAACCTACTCCCACCTCAGAATCAAGCTGAATTTCTCCTTGCAACAGTTTAACTAACCGCGAGACGATCGCTAATCCCAATCCGGTACTATCGGGTAAGCGATTAGTCCGGGAACCACCGCGAAAGTAGGGTTCAAAAATTTGAGCTTGGTCTTCTGGGGCAATCCCAATCCCGGTATCCGCCACTGCGATCGCAAATTTATCATTTTGATGATTACACTCAACCTGGCAGCTGATGGTAATGCTTCCCGTTTCGGTGTAACGAATGGCATTACTGACCAAATTCGTGATAATCTGTTCAAGTCGCAAGGGGTCAGAGGTAACTTGCTTGGGAGCGAGTTCGTAATCTACCGTTATCTTGAGGTCTTTCTCACTGGCTGAGGGCGTTAACGTGTCTACCACGTTGTTGATCAAAGCGCAGACATCAAGCACCTCTGCGTGCAATGTTACCTGTCCTGCTTCATGACGAGAGACTTCTAGAGAATCGTTGATTAGATGCAAAATCTGTTGTCCATTTCTAAGTACGCGCTCAATGTGATCGAGACTGACAACCGTGTCTTGGGTTTTATGTTGGCGTACAAATAGATCCGAAGATATCAGAATCGCCTGTAGCGGATTTTTCAGATCATGGGCTAAATGGGCTAAATTCTCTCGATGGGTTTCAACCAAGCGCGTCAATTCGTGATTGGTGAGGTTCACTTGACTTTGCAGCTTTTCTAACTCCTGCAATCGTTCTTCTGTATAACTGTTGAAACAGCGACCAATCACTTCATCCAGTGCCATATCAATGATACGGGTGGCTTGCAAAACTTCAGCGCTCGATCCCCGCAGTAGATCCGGTTCTAAATGAGAAAAGATAATCTGGCGCAGAATCCGATACTCTCGTGCTACTTCGGTTGGATCGTAGCCTTGTTTGGCTCTAATCACACCATGTTCTAAACCTTTCTCTTCAATTGTTTGAAGTGCACCGTTTTCACAGTCACAAAGGACTTTGGCAATCGCTCGCAGTACTGAGGGTAAACCATCCAGCACCGCCTTATAGGTGAGTTCATGGGCACTTTCGAGTTCCCCATCTTGGCGAACAGCTTCCACCCAATTATTGACGATTGAGTCCAGTTTATTCAGTAATTCCTGAGAAAAATTCATACTTTTAGGCAATTAACCTTTACTGTTTCCTTTTACGGGGGTTACACCCACATTGTTTTGCGCTCTCCATCTCTGCATCAGAACGAACCGCTTCAATCCAATGCTTGACGATTGTGTCAAGCTTATTTAACAACTCTTGACTAAAATCCATAGTTGAGGTTTGCCGCCCAGTCAAAATCAATTAAGGTGAACCCATTATAAATCCAGTATAGGTCTAACTTCTGTCTTTAGGGGGTTGTAGGTGGAAGCCTGAAGATTTTATAAGAATTGTACGGTTTAGCCAGTTGATGTGCTGACGCCAATCAGTGATGGAGTCATGGTGATGAATTTTAAGATTATTAGAGAACTATTTCAGGAAACGATTCAAGAATGGCAAGAGGATAAAGCGTCACGTTTAGCCGCCGCCTTAGCCTATTACACAGTGTTTTCCTTAGCACCGCTATTAATTATCGCGATCGCGATCGCAGGTTCTATTTTTGGTCCCGAAGCGGCGCGGGGGGAAATTGTCCAGCAAATTCAAGGGTTGGTTGGTACGGAGGGAGCTAAGGTGATTGAAACGGCAATTGAAAATGCTAATCAACCCAATATTAGCAATATTGCCTCCATTATCAGTATTATTGTTCTGCTTTTTGGTGCTTCGGGAGTCTTCGCCCAACTGCAAGATGCCTTGAATACGGTTTGGGGAGTACAACCTAAACCGGGACGTCCAGTTAAAGGCTTTTTACAGAAACGGTTATTGTCCTTTTCTATTGTGCTGGGGGTTGGCTTTTTACTCTTAGTTTCCTTGATTATCAGTGCCGTGTTATCTGCGGTGATTAATTATGCCAGTGATTTACTCTTGGGAATGGAATTTCTTTGGTCACTTTTAAACTGGGGGCTTTCTCTGAGCGTAATCACGCTGCTATTTGCGATGATGTACAAGTTTCTTCCGGATGTTAAAATTAGCTGGAGTGATGTCTGGATTGGGGCGATTATCACCGCCATACTTTTCACAATTGGTAACTCTTTAATTGGCATGTATTTAGGGCGGGGTGGTTTTGCCTCAACCTATGGTGCAGCGGGTTCGTTAGTGGTTTTTCTGGCTTGGGTTTATTATTCAGCCCAAATTCTTTTTCTGGGGGCAGAATTTACTCAAGTTTATGCGAGAAAATTTGGGGCAGAAATCGTTCCCGATAAACATGCAATTCAACTCACTGAAGAAGCGCGGGCAAAACAAGGAATTCCTCGGACAGAAACCTTAGAAAAAGCCGCAGAAAATCCAGGTCAGTCGCCAAAATCTTCCTCCAGAAAAAAGTCAGGTAATCCGGGGGCTAAAGCGTTGAAAGCCTACAATGATGTAGCCAGAAAAATGGGCTTAAATAAAAAAGAAAAGTAGGATTAAGCGGTTCGGCATTTAAACCTGAATGTCAATAATAAATGGCAAAATCCTTACTCGAAGCGGCTTTCGGGGAAAATGCCTCCATTGAAGTGGCGGAAAGTGGGGCAGAAGCATTAACGGTTTTTGCTGATAGTCTAGAGGAGGGTGGTGACGTAGCCGTCGTTATGGCTGACTACCTTATGCCAGGAATGAGAGGAGATGAACTGCTGACGTGCATCTATCAACGTTCTCCCGCTACCCTGAAAATTATGCTCACCAGACAAGCTGATTGGGCGGGAGTAGTTATGGGATTAACTCGGTAGACTTATATCGTTATATCTGTAAACCGTGGCAAAGCATTGACTTACACCTAGCCGTGAAAGAAGCCCTGCGACAGTATCATCAAGACCAAGAATTGACTCAAAAAACAGCACAACTGGATCAAATGAATCAGGGATTAAACCAAGCCGTATTAATTACCAAACTCCAAGAGAGTGAACATTGCCTCAAACAGCTTCTCGATGCTGTACCTATGGGTATTTTTGTGTCAGAAGCTGATGGGAAACTTTACTATGTGAATCAAACTGGTGAGCAAGTTTTCGGTCAAGGAATGGTTGAGTCAATGGCGGCGGATCAATTAATGGAAACCTATCGGGTTTATCAGGCGGGAACTGATCAATTTTATCCCCCGAATCGCCATCCCTTATGGCAAGCCTTACAAGGGAAACGGGTACGAGTTGATGATATGGAAATCTGTCGCCGCGATCGCACCATTCCCCTAGAAGCCTGGGGCGCCCCAATCTATGATCGTCAGGGAAATCTGACTCATGCGATCGCGGCGTTTGCTGATATCTCTCAACGTCAGCAGGCTGAGCGGGTTTTAGCCGATTATAATCAGAGTTTAGAACAACAAGTTGCGGCACAGACGATTGCTCCGGATAGTCGCGATCGCAAACAAGCCGAAGCAACCCTGAAAATCCGCGCCCGCCAACAAGCCGCAATTGCTCAATTTGGACAAACTGCATTAGTGGAAACCGATGTCTCTCAGCTAATGGATCAAGCCGTAACTCTGCTGGCTCAAACCTTGGAGGTAAACTATGCCAAAGTGTTACAACTTTTACCCGATGGGGAGACATTATTCCTAAAAGCTGCGGTAGGCTGGCAAGGGGAATTAGTTAGTCACGTCACAATTAGCACAGAAGGCTATATTCTACCCCACAATGAACCCGTTATTGTTGAAGATTTACGCACAGAGACTCGTTTTGGGGGTTCACGCCTGTTGCAGGATCAGGGGATAATTAGCGGTATTAGTGTGATTATCCCCGATCGCGCTCAACCCTTTGGAGTTTTGGGCGTATATACCTCACAACCCCGCCAATTTAGTCAGGATGATGTTCACTTTCTCCAAGGAATTGCCTATATCCTAGCAACAGCCATTGATCGCCAACGAGCAGACATCGCCTTACGCCAAAGTGAAGCCAGAAATCAAGCGATTATCGATGCGATTCCTGATTTAATGTTTCGGCTCAACGCTGATGGGATGATCACCGATTATATCGCTCCTGGGGATAGACTAGACTTAATTTACCCAACCTGCGATCGCATTGGCAGCAGCATCCACGACTGTCTGCCATCAGACGTAGCCCAAACCTGTCTGTACCATCTACATCAGGCGTTGCTAAGGGAAGAAACCCAAATTTATGAACAGCATCATTGGAGCAATGGTAAGCTGCACTACGAAGAAGTGCGGGTTGTGGTAACTAGGGACAATGAAGCCCTATTTATTATCCGAGACATTAGTCAACGCAAGCAAGCTGAGGCACAAATTGCCTTTCAAGCCTCTCTACTGGATCAAGTTAGTAACGCTGTCATTGCCACAGATTTAGCCGGAACCATTATCTACACCAATCAATTTGCCCAGGGTTTATATCAACTCAACCCAGAAACCATACTCGGTCAATCCATTCTTGATGTTACCGTACTTCCCCAAGATCAAGCCCTGGCGCAGGAAATTTTAGCGGGTGTTCAAGAAAATGGTTATTGGGAGGGAGAATTCACGGTTAAATGCCAAGACGGTAGCACCTTCCCGGTTTATGCCACCAATACCCTAATTCGAGATCACCAAGGAAATCACATCGGCTATGTGGGTGTGAGTACTGATATTAGCACTCAAAAACAAGCGGAGGAACAACTGCGCCAAAGTAAACATTTTATCGAACAGATTGCGGCGGCTTCACCCTATTGCTTATATATTTATGACCTCATCGAAAATCGCAATATCTACAGCAATCAAGAAATTGCCACCATTCTGGGTTATACACCCGCACAAATTCAAGCCATGGGAGAGAATTTTATCTCCAGCCTACTGCACCCCGATGACTTCACTATCGTCTCAGAAAAATGGCAAAAGTTAGCGAATGCGGCGGATGGGGAAATTTTCGAGTTAGAGTACCGGATGCAGGATGCCCAAGGGAAATGGCATACTCTATGGGGGCGGGAGACTGTATTTGCTAGAACTCCAGATGGCACCGTTAAACAGGTGATTGGTACGGCAATTGATATCACCGAACGCAAACAAGCAGAAGTTGCATTACGCAACAGTGAGCAACTCTACCGTACCATGGCAAGACATTTCCCCAATGGGGCAATTTTCTTGTTTGATCATAATTTGCGTTATTTAGTCGCCGATGGTCAAGGGTTAGGTTCCTCAGGATCAGGATATAGCCGAAATGTATTAGAAGGAAAAACCATTTGGGAGGCTTTATCCGACTCAGAATCTGCCTTGGTTGAACCCCTATATCGCAACGCTTTGGCAGGGATAGAACAAACTCTGGAAATACCTTATCACAATTGCATTCATCTGGTGCAAACTCGGGCAGTGCAAAATGATACTGGAGAAATTATTGCGGGTATGGTTGTCGTGCAGGATATCACAGAACGCAAACAAGCAGAGAAATCCCTGAGAGAACGGGAAGCGTTTTTACGCAGTATCTACGACGGAATTGAAGCGGCTGTCTTTATCGTTGATGTTCAAGAATTGGGTGAATTTCGCTATGTTAGCATTAACCCAGCCCATGAACGGATGTCAGGTCTTCTCTCCTCACAAATAAGCGGTAAGACTCCCCAAGAAGCCTTCATTCCAGAAGTGGCACAGGCGGTGTCTGAACGGTATCATGCCTGTGTTGAGGCGGGAGAACAGATTACCTATGAAGAATGTCGGCAGATTCAGGGACAAAAAACCTGGTGGATTACTAATTTAACCCCTCTGCGAGACAGCAACTGGCGAATCTATCGACTGATTGGTACTAGCTTTAATATTAGCGATCGCAAACAGGTTGAGAAAACCTTGCAGCTGCAAGCCGCCGCGATGACAGCCGCTACCGATGGGATTGGGATTTTGAATCAGCAGGGGGAGTATGTCTCTCTTAACCAGGCGCACGCCGAAATCTTTGGCTATGATAACGCTACCCAACTCCTCGGTCAAAATTGGCAGGCGCTGTACGAGGCTAGCGAATATCAACGACTACTAGAAGATTCTCTATCATTATTGCCTCAGCAGGGATATTGTCGCACCGAAGCCCAAGGTTTACGCCGTGACGGTAGCACATTTCCCCATGAAGTCTCGGTCACGTTATTACCCGGAGGAGAAAGAATTTGTATTGTTCGCGACATTACTGAACGCAAGCAAGCCGAAGCTGCACTACGAGAAAGTCAGCATTTTGTTCAACGTATTGCTGAAGCCTCTCCCAATCTTTTATATATTTTTGATTTAACTGAACAACGCAATATCTACGCCAACCGGGAAATGGCAGCGTTTTTAGGGTATACTGCAGAACAAATTTACGCCATGGGTGAAAACCTTCTACCCACCCTCATCCATCCAGAGGATTTAGCCCGATTACCCGCCTATTTCCAACAAGTTCAAAACGCAGCCGATGGAGAAATCTTTGAAATCGAGTACCGAGTCAGAGATGCTAATGGAGAATGGCACACGCTTTTGGGTCGAGAAACCCCCTTTGCTAGAACCGCTGACGGTATGGTTACCCAGCTTTTGGGTACCGCCACAGACATCACCGAACGCCAACAGATAGAAGCCGCATTACAAGAGAGTGAACAGCGCTATGAGTTAGCGACTCGTGCGGCAAAGGTAGGAGTTTGGGAATGGAATCTACAGACTAATGAATTTTATATCGACCCCACAATTAAGGCAATTCTCGGTTACACCGAGGCAGAAATTGCCAATGATTTGAACCATTGGACAACCTATATTCATCCTGATGATCAGTCGGTTGTCCTCGCCGCCGCCCAATCACATTTAGCGGGAGTTTCTCCAGAGTACCGAGTTGAACATCGAATGCTGCACAAAGATGGCTCAATTCGTTGGATTATTGTGCGGGGACAAGCCATCCGAGATGCCCAAGGAAAGGGTATCCGTATGGTTGGCACGAATACTGATATCACCGAACGCAAATTAGCTGAAATCGCCCTACAAGAGGCAAAAGAAGCCGCCGATGCCGCTAACCGGGCAAAAAGCACATTCCTGGCAAATATGAGTCATGAATTGCGAAGTCCCCTCAACGCTATTTTGGGGTTTGCTCAACTGATGAGTAATAGTGTCACTCTTCCTCGCCAGTACCAAGACAATCTACGGATTATTCACAATAGTGGAGAACATTTACTGACACTAATTAACCAGGTTTTAGATTTATCTAAAATTGAGGCGGGACGCATTACCCTGAATGAAACTACATTTAACTTGCATCATCTGTTGCGTGAAGTTGAAGATATGTTTCGACTCAAGGCAGATGAAAACGGCTTACAATTGGGTTTTAACTGTGCGGCTGATGTTCCCCACACCATCCAAACCGATGAAATTAAGTTACGCCAAGTCTTAATTAATCTCCTGAGTAATGCGATTAAATTTACTTCAGCAGGAAGTGTGGTTGTAAATGTTGCCTCACAAAGGACAAATGACCGAAGAGAGGTAGAAATATATGAGAACAGTTTAGCCAGAAAAATAACCCTTCATTTTGAAATCAAAGATACCGGATGTGGTATTGATGCTGATGAATTAGAGAGTATCTTTGAAGCCTTTGTGCAAAGCCAAAGTGGAGTGCAATCCCAGAACGGAACAGGTTTAGGGCTGCCGATTACGCGCAAGTTTATTCAACTCATGGGCGGAGAAATCACGGTGGAAAGTCAAGTTAGACTGGGTACAACCTTTACATTTGATATTCAAGCCCAGGTAATCGATGTCACTCCCAGCACACCCCAAACGACTCCCTGTCGCGTCATTGCCCTTGCACCCAATCAACCCCACTATCGGATTTTGATTGTGGATGATCAAGTGGAAAACCGTCAACTATTGATGCAATTGCTTCATCCCTTGGGCTTTGAACTCCAAGAGGCTAGTAACGGTAAAGAGGCGATTGAGATTTGGCATCATTGGCAACCTCATTTAATTTTAATGGATTTGCGGATGCCGGGAATGGATGGCTACGCTGTTACCCAACAAATCCGACAGTGTAGAGACGTGCCATGGCGCGTCTGTTCCCCAATAATCATTGCTCTAAGTGCTAGTGTAATAGAAGAAGAACGGTTAAAAGCGTTAGAGGTGGGTTGCACGGCTTTCATTGCCAAACCGTTTCACGAATCTGATTTATTTGCAGCCATACGCCAACATCTGAAAGTCAATTTTATTTGTGACGAACCGGAGCAAATTACAGGGCAAACGGAGACAGTTGTCTTAACATCTGATGATTTGGCTATCCTGCCTATTGATTGGTTAGCATCGTTGCACCAAGCTACCCTTGAGGGAGATTTTGAGCAGATGTTAAGCTTAATTGATCAAATCCAGGCTCAGGATAATAATCTAGCCCATACTCTTGCTCACTTGGCTAAGAATTTTCAGTTTGAACGATTACTCGATTTAACCGAACCTTGGTCAACTATAACTGATAAATTATGAGTTAATGGAAAGGGAAGGGAAAAAGGAAAAGCTTTAAGCAAAAAAGATCCTTATTCCCTGAATCCTTACCCCTCAATAAAAAATAAATGCAAAAAATGTCATCCAGCAGTCCCCTTTTAGAACAACTATCGCAATCACGAGCTATTGATTGTAATCCCCTGATAGTTACTCCCCAGACGCGGGTAACAGACGTTATTAATTGGCTCAATGAACGTCAGATTAGTTATGCCTTAGTCGTCAAACGGAAACGGTTAGTGGGTATTTTCACAGAACGGGATTTTGTCCGCATCGCTGCCCAGCAGATACCCCTGGAAAACCTAAGGATTCAAGCCGTGATGACTCCTGATCCGGTTACCGTTTCCCTTGACCAAGATCAAGGCGTTTTTTCGATTATTTCCCTGCTACGCCAGCATCATATTCGTCATTTGCCTGTAATCGATCAAGAGAGCAAAATTATTGGAGTAATTACGCCTAAAACCATTCGAGAGGTTGTTCAACCCACTGACTTATTGAAGTTCAAACAAGTGGGGGATGCAATGAATTCTCAGGTGATTCAGAATTCTGCCACAGCGTCATTACTAGAAATTACCCAGCAAATGGTTACCCATCATAAAAGCTGCATCGTGATTACGGAAACTCAAAACGAAGCGGATATTGTTCCCGTGGGAATTATTACAGAACGGGATATTATTCAGTTTAAAAATAGGGGGATTGATTTCGCTAATACTCCCGCGAAAACAGTGATGAGTAATCCCCTAATTCCGATTAAAGTTAGTGATTCAATGATGCTGGCAAATGAAATAATGAAATGCCACAAAATCCGCCGTTTAGTGGTTGTAGATGAAGCCGGAAGACTAGCAGGAATCATCACCCAAAGTACAATCATAGAAGCGCTAAACCCCATAGAACTGTATGCTACAATTGAACTTCTGCGTAAACAAGTGGATGAGCGAACCCAGGAGTTAAGTCAACTCAATGAGAAATTGCAGCAAAAACTCTGCCAATATGGCAAGTTAGAAGCACAACTGCAACAAGCCAAAGACGAAGCCGCCGCCGCTAACCAAGTTAAACGTGCCTTCTTAGCCAATTTAAACCATGAATTTAGAACACCACTCCACGCGATTCTCGGTTTTTCTCAACTGATGCACCGTTCAAAATCCCTCTCCCCCGAAGATCAGAAAAATTTAGGTATCATCTCTAGTGCTGGTAAGCATTTGCTCGAACTGCTGGAAAACTTGTTGGAATTAACCAAAACTCAGTCCACTCACATTCCGTACAATGAAGTTAATTTTGAGCTGTCTGAGGTGCTACCCAAGGTGCCAGCCTCCCCGGTAACCATTACCTTGACGCCAAAGGATATGGCTGATTTACCCAGGGATTGGCAAACCTCGTTCCATCAAGCCACAATTGAAGGAGATTTTGATGTGATGCTGAGCCTCATCGAGGAAATTCGCGATCGCGATGAGTTCTTAGCCAATTCTCTCTCTACTTTAGCTCATGAATTTCAGTTTGAACGGCTATTAGCTTTGACCAAATCAACTACTGATGAACACGATGACTCTGGAGTCAATTCCTTTGTACAAAGGGACAATACTAGCGATTGATGATACCCCGGATAATTTGCACCTGTTAACCGAGATGTTAACCGAGCAAGGGTACAAAATCAGGATTATACCCAATGGTAAACTGGCACTGAGATCTATTGCGAACAGTCCCCCCGATTTAATTTTACTGGATATTGTCATGCCAGACATGGACGGCTATCAAGTTTGTCAACAGTTGAAAGCCTCTGTGATCACCCAGAACATTCCGGTAATTTTTTTAAGTGGTTTGAATGAAACCTTTGATAAGGTGAAAGCCTTTGAAGTCGGTGGCGTCGATTACATTACTAAACCGTTTCAAGTGCAAGAAGTATTAGCCCGGGTTGAGAATCAATTACGCCTACAACGGTTACAACAGCAGCTAGCCCAACAAAATATCCAACTGCAACAAGAAATTCAGGAACGCCACCATGCAGAAATTGCTCTGAGTGAGAGTGAAAAAAAATATCGTCATCTGGTTGAAGCGTCACAAGACTTGATTTGGTCGGTTGATCGGTATGGGTCTTACACCTTTGTTAATCCGATTGTACAACACCTTTATGGCTATTCTCCAGAGGAAATGCTGGGACGTTCGTTTACCGATTTCCTGTCACCGGAACGCCTGGAACCGGATGTTAATCTTTTTAAGTGTTTACTTCAGGGACAGTCGGTGTTCCAATATGAAACCACCCATCTAACCAAAGCCGGGGAACCCATTCAATTATTGCTCAACGCGATCGCAGTGGTTGATGACCAAGGTCAAGTTGTCGGTGTAACGGGTACAGCCAGTGACATCACAGAACGTCAAAAAGCACAAGAAGCATTACGCTTAAGCGAAATCCGGTATCGAGAACTGGTAGAATTTCAGAAACAAGTCCTCGTCTGTCGCTGGAAACCGGATACCACCCTCACCTTTGTCAACCAGTCTTACTGTCGTTTTTTTGGCAAGTCTCCGGCTGAACTGATTGGCACAAAATATTTAGAATTACTGCCTGATTCTATTCAAGACCAGATCAGGGATTTTGTCAAATTGCTAGTCAACCATGAATGTCCAGAAACCTCCGAACATATCATGATCTCTGATCAGGGAGAACTCCATTGGTTTAAGTGGACTGATCAACCGATTCTGGATGAACAAGGACATATTTTAGAAATTCAATCCTTTGGTATTGATATTACCACGCGCAAGCAGGCGGAAGAAAAACTGCGCCTCTCGGAAGAAAATCTAGCTCAAGCTCAACGAATTGCCCACATTGGCAATTGGGAATTTGATGTTCTCACCAGTCAAATTATCTGGTCAGCCGAACTGTTTCGCATTTTTGGTCTGGAACCCAATCAAACAGAACCCACCTATCAACAACTCCTTGACTTTATTCATCCCAATGATCGTTCCCAATTTGAAGAAACCATCAAGCAATCCATTGAGCAAGGACTCTGCTACGAATTAGAGTTTCAGATTTTACCGAGAAATCGGACGACAGTTCGACATCTTGAGGTGAGAATTGAACCCATTTTTGATCAGCACTATCGGATAATTAAACTCTTCGGAACGGCTTTAGATATCACCCAGCGCCAAAAAGCTGAAACCGCTTTGCGACAATCTGAAGCACGAGAACGAGAAAGAGCCCATCAACTCCAACGCACTCTCGAAGAATTAAAACGCACCCAATCCCAGCTTGTGCAAACGGCAAAAATGTCGAGTCTGGGGCAAATGATCGCGGGAATTGCTCACGAAATTAATAATCCAGTTTCTTTTATTTTTGGCAATATCACTATTGGTCGTCAATACTTTAATGATTTGATTCAGCTAATTAATCTTTATCAAGAAACTTATCCCAATCCCCCGGCAACCGTTCAAGAGATAGCAGAAGCCATTGACTTACAGTTTGTCAAAAAAGATTGGCATAAACTGCTTAACTCTATCCAAGAGGGGGCGGAGCGGATTCATCAGATTATTCTTTCCCTGAGAAACTTTTCTCGACTCGATGAAGCTGAACTGAAGTCGGTGGATATTCATCAAGGGATAGAAAGCACGCTGTTTATTTTACAGCATCGACTCAAAAAGCCCGGAAATCGACAGGAAATTCAGGTAATTAAAGAGTATGGTCAACTGCCCCAAGTAACCTGTTATGCGAATCAATTGAATCAGGTGTTTATGAATATACTGGCTAATGCTATCGACGCCATAGATAGTCACTCGTCACCGGGGGTGATTACAATCAGCACCGAAGTAGCTGGTGCTAACCGACAACGACCCCCGAAAAATGGAAGCCAGCAGACCGATATTTTGAAGATCCGCATTACTGACAACGGAATTGGCATCTCTGAGGAAGTGCAACCGCAAATTTTTGATCCGTTTTTTACGACAAAACCTGTAGGCAGTGGTACGGGTTTGGGCTTATCCATTAGCTATCAAATTATCGTTGAGAAACACCAGGGGCAACTCTCTTGTTTGTCTACTCCAGGGGAAGGAACAACGTTTATGATCGAGATTCCGCTTAAACCGCGATCGCAACAGCCAAGAGAAATCTGTTTAAATGACATGGATCTGGCGAAGTAAATTAGCTAAGGTTTGGGGTGTTCAGGTATCTATCTGTAGGTTGAAGAATTTCTTGCATCTAACGAGCTAAGCTAATAGAAGCTTAAACCAATAATTAAGCCGTCTATTCAGGATTCACTCCCCTTTTAATTAAAAATCAGGATGAGGGAGTTCAGAGAAAACTTCACCGTTCTCACCTGAGTTAATTCACTTAATTCGCTGATTGAATTAGTCGTATAGAATTTGTTGACAATTTGGGATAATTATGCGTTTCAAAAATAGAAAAGAAGCAGGTCAAAGACTTGCCAGCGACCTCAAAGAGTATGCCAACCGCCCCGATGTGATTGTCCTAGCATTACCCCGTGGTGGTGTACCTGTGGCTTATGAAGTGGCGAGAGGACTCAATGCCCCTTTAGATGTTTGGCTGGTTCGCAAACTGGGTGTACCAGGTCAAGAAGAACTGGCAATGGGCGCGATCGCGAGTGGCGGAACCCGTATTTTAAACCAGGATGTCGTGCGATCGCTGCGGGTATCGGAGCAAGCGATTGAGCAAGTGGCGGCGAAAGAGCAAAAAGAATTAGAACGGCGGGAAAAGGCTTACCGACGGGATCGTCCTCCCCTAGAATTGCGCGATCGCACTGTACTTTTGGTGGATGACGGTTTAGCCACAGGGGCATCGATGCACGCCGCTGCCGTTGCTTTGCGACAGCATGACCCGAAAAAAATCATTGCGGCTGTCCCCGTTGCTGCGCCAGAAACCTGCCAGGATGTTCAAGTCGAGGTAGACGAAATTATCTGCAGTGAAACACCCCAACCGTTCTACGCGGTAGGTCTGTGGTACGACAACTTTGACCAAACCACTGACCAAGAAGTGCGTGACTTAATGGAGCGCTCAGCCAGTCAACAAATAGCTGGTTCAACTCGATGATTAGGAGGACTTAGATTATGGTTATCCAAACTCAACTTACTGATGCTGTGCGTCAAGCCGCACATCCTATTTCCGGGACATCATCAGACTATGAGGCACTACTCGATCAGATTGGTGATGCTCGTTTTGTCCTCATCGGTGAAGCATCCCACGGCACCCACGAATTTTATCAACAACGAGCCCAAATCACCAAACGGCTCATCCAAGAAAAGGGATTCACCGCCGTCGCCGTTGAAGCCGATTGGCCCGATGCTTATCGGATTAATCGCTATGTTCGAGGTGTTAGTGATGATTCCGATAGTATCGACGCATTAGCAGATTTTCAACGCTTCCCCACTTGGATGTGGCGCAACACCGATGTATTAAATTTTGTCGGTTGGCTGCGAGAGTATAATGATGCCTTACCGAAGGATGCCACAAAAGCAGGCTTTTATGGGCTAGATCTGTACAGCCTATATACTTCAATTGAAGCTGTTCTCAAGTATTTAGATACAGTTGATCCAGAAGCCTCCGCCCATGCGCGTTATCGGTACTCCTGTTTCGATCACTTTGGCGAAGATACCCAAAGCTATGGGTACGCCACCAGTTTTGGCATGGGTGAACCCTGTGAAAATGAGGTGGTTGAGCAACTGGTGGAATTACAACGCCGTGCGGCGGATTATGCACAACGAGATGGGCGTATTCCAGAGGATGAGTTCTTCTATGCCGAACAGAATGCCCGGTTGATTAAGAACGCCGAACAATACTATCGTTCCATGTTTCGGGGTCGGATTTCTTCCTGGAATTTACGCGATCGCCACATGGCGGAAACCCTCAACCAATTGGTAACTCACTTTGAGCAACAGGGTCAACCCACGAAGGTTGTGGTTTGGGAACATAACTCCCACCTCGGCGACGCCAGAGCCACCGATATGGGCGCGGCTGGGGAACTTAATGTCGGTCAATTGGTGCGTCAGCAATATGAGGGCGATGCCTTCCTGATTGGCTTTAGTACCTACACCGGAACCGTTACCGCCGCATCCAATTGGGGTGCATCGGCAGAACGCAAGGGAGTGCGTCGGGCATTACCGGAAAGTTATGAAGCCTTGTTTCATCAGACTGGACAGCCAAATTTTTGGCTAAACTTACAGGAGCAAAACCCCGCCGTGCAAGGGTTACATCAGCCCCGTTTAGAACGTGCGATCGGTGTGATTTATCAACCCCAAACTGAACGCATCAGCCATTATTTCCAGGCGCGATTACCGGAACAGTTTGATGCGATGATCCATTTTGACGAGACTCGCGCCGTCGAACCCTTAGAACGCACCCCTCAATGGGATCGAGGTGAAGCACCCGAAACCTTCCCTATGGGCGTGTGATTTTAGCCCGGATGGTTAACGCTTACAGCGCGATGGCGTGTAAGTGAGGTACACAAACAGATCCCCGACAACTTCTACGAAGTCGGGGATCTTGCTTAGAAGACTCAAGATATCAGTTTTAACGGGTTTAAGCTTTGAGTTCTAGGCTTAATTCCGTAACTCGTCTAAACTATAATCGGGATTCAGGCGATCGCTATTCCCCCAACCCCCAATACTGCTCGGATAAGCCTTGAGTAGCAGTAGGTTGGGTTGAGGTAACGAAACCCAACGTTTTACTAGGTTTGTTGGGTAACGCTGGCGCTCTACCCAACCTACAATTTTTCTTAACCGAGCAGTATTCCCCCAACCCCCATGACTCAAACTGATTATCCCCGCGCCAATACCCTCAAAGCCGCCTTTAAAGCCTGTGACTTAGCGCCCCTCGAACCTGAAGAAATGGATCGCTATTATGTAGACTTATCCCCTGTTCGTAAATCCTCCGCCGTAGACAGCGTTAGCACTATCTTAGACTTCCAAGAACCTAGTGAATGTACCACGATTCTATTCACTGGACATCGCGGCTGTGGTAAAAGTACAGAATTAAAACGGATTCAACAGCGCTGGCGGGATGATTATTATGTCATCTATCTAGAAGTTAACGAAGAAACTGATATTAATGATGTTCGCTATACCGATTTATATTTAATTGTCATCAAACAGGTTGAATTTGAACTGCGGAAACTCGGCTTATCGTTTGATACTCAACTCCTCCAGCAATTTGAGGCTTGGTTTAAGGATATCACCCAAGAAACCGAGGAAACCGTCGAAAAATCAGTTAGCCTCACCGGAGAAGCTAGCTTAGGTCTCGATGCGCCCTTTATTGCCAAACTCTTGGTTAAGTTGCTGGCGCAAATTAAAGGATCGAATCGGCAAAAAACCACGATTCGTCAAACCTTAGAAAAAGATTTATCTCGACTCAAGGCGGATATTAATCTGTTATTAGGGGATGCTTATGTGAAAATTCGCCGGAAGTTTCCCGACTATAAGGGATTACTGATTATATTTGATAACCTGGATCGGATTCCCGTGGCGGTAGCCGACCATTTATTTCTCGACTATGCGACGCAGTTACAAGACCTGAATTGTACCCTAATTTATACCGTCCCCATTTCCGTGCTTTGCTCCCCGAAAAACCCGTTGAAACAATGGGATAGTGACCCCCATATTGTGCCGATGGTGACGATTTATGAATTTGAACGGGAACGCTGTGATTTAGAGTATAAACTTGCTGGATTAGAGGCGATGGCGAGATTAATTGAACGGCGGGTTCAGGTGGAAGATGTGTTTGAATCCCGGAAGGTGTTGTTAGAGTTGGCAAAAGCTAGTGGCGGACATGTGCGCCAACTGATGCAGATGATGCGAACCGCTTGTCGCACGGCGAGTACCCGTAAACATGAGAAAATTAATGCTGAGGATGTGACTTATGCGATTAAGCAACAACAGTTTGGGTTTGAACGGTTTATTCCCGATGACCATTATCCCCTTTTAGCTCACATCTGTCTGACAAAAAATGTGAGCAAAGATGAACTGGGTCAATTGATGCTATTTAATGTATCCGTATTAGAATATAACGGCGACAAACGCTGGAATTATCCCAATCCTGTGGTTAAGCAAAATGAATTCTTCCAAAAAGCTCTCGCCGCCATCCAATCGGGGCAGTCAGTATGAGGAAATCGGGCATTTTTTGGCACAGAATCAAGAAGAGTTTGCCGAACTGCTGACGTTTATTGACTTTGCCGAAGGCTTTACCCTGGGGTTTATTGAGGTGAACTTTTCCCCAGATCGGGAATTGCTGATTGAAGCTCTAACCCGCCATGATAATTGTCAGGCGATTCAGTGGGTGATTCTGGAGTTTGCTGATCCGAATTTGCGCTTTATTCGGGATGAGTTGGTGCAAGAGTTGGCTCAGATTCAGCCGGAACCGGATAAAAAGATTGTGGTGGTGATTAAGGGATTAGCTAAGTCGATTGGCGTATTTGGCGAGCATCCCCCGGTGTTAGTAGATCTGAACTTTGTCCGCGATTCCTATAAACGCACGGTTCCCCATCCGTTACTCTTTATTCTCCCTGATTATGCGATTACTCGGTTAGCTAAATTTGCCCCGGATTTTTGGGCGTGGACATCCGGCGTCTTTCGGTTTAAAACCTCTCCCCAGATGAAAGATGATGCCATGGAACGAGCATTTCAGCCATCAAAATCGTTTCAGCCAATTGCCACACCGGAACAGCAAGAACGGGTGGAATTACTCCAGCGTCTGTTGATGGATTATCAGCCAACGGGAGAACAGGCTACGGGGGAAAACCTTCAGCATTATACGGAGATTTTAGAGCAGTTGGGTGAGGCGTATCTGACTCAGCGGAAACCAGAGGAAGCCAGGGAGTATTTAGAGGCGGCGCTGAACTTGAAGCCGGATGATCTAGGGTTTCAAGTGAGAGTTTTTAATCATTTAGGTAAGAGTTATCATCAGCAACGGCAATTTGAAGCGGCGATTCAGTATTATGAGCAGTCGTTAACCCTATCCCGGAGATTGGAGAATCGGCAGAGTGAAGCCACGGCATTATTTTATCTGGGTAATGTTTACCTGGAATTGAGGGAATTTCAACAGGCAAAAGCTTATTATCAGCAGGCTCTAAATATTTGTATTGAATTTAGCGCTCACTACGCTCAAGCTGATACGTATCACAATTTAGGCGTAGTTGCCCAAGAATTACGGGAGTATGAGCAGGCAAGAGCCTACTATCAGCAGGCTCTGGATATGAAGAGTGAATTTAGCGATCACTACTCTAAAGCTTACACCTATGGACAATTAGGAAACCTTGCTCAAGAGTTACGTGAGTATGAGCAGGCAAAAGCTTGTTATCAACAGGCTCTAAATATTTTTAGTGAATATAGCGCTCACTACGCTCAAGCTGATACGTATCACAATTTAGGCGTAGTTGCCCAAGAATTACGGGAGTATGAGCAGGCAAAAGCTTATTATCAGCAGGCTCTGGATATTAAGATTGAATTTCGCGATCGCTACAATCAAGCTAACACTTATCATCAGTTAGGAATGGTTGCCCACGCCTTACAGGAGTATGAGCAGGCAAAGAGCTACTATCAGCAGGCTCTGGAGATTGATATTGAATTTGGTAATTGCTACGAGCAAGCCAACACCTATCACCAGTTAGGAAACCTTGCCCAAGAATTACGGGAGTATGAGCAGGCAAAAGCTTACTATCAACAAGCTCTGGATATTTTTATTGAATTTAGCGATCGCTACGCTCAAGCTAAAACCTATCATAACTTAGGGCCCATTGCCGCAGAGTTACGGGAGTATGAGCAGGCAAAGCATTATTATCAACAAGCGCTGGATATTTTTATTGAATTTAGCGATCGCTACAATCAAGCTAACACTTATCACAACTTAGGATTATTGGCAAAAACCCAGGAAAATTACGCTGAGGCTAAGGTCAATTTACAGACAGCCTTAGAGATATTTATCGAATATCAGGATGAATATTTCGCTGATATGACGCGAGAATTATTAGAACGCCTTCCGGATTGAGGACTTACCTGACTCACGCTAAAAGTTTAGATCCCCCTAAATCCCCCTTAAAAAGGGGGACTTTGAAGAATTTCTGGTTTTCCTCTTTAGAAAAGAGACTTTGAAGAATTTCCGGTTCCCCCGCCTAACAAAAAGCGAAGTATCCCCTAGCTCCCCCCGCTCCCCCAGCTCCCCCAGCTCCCCCAGCTCCCCCCGCTCCCCCAGCTCCCCCCGCTCCCCCAGCTCCCCCCGCTCCCCTAGCTCCCCCCGCTCCCCCAGCTCCCCCCGCTCCCCCAGCTCCCCCAGCTCCCCCCGCTCCCCCCGCTCCCCCAGCTCCCCCCGCTCCCCCCGCTCCCCCCGCTCCCCCCGCTCCCCGATGAATTAGCGCTAAAGCGCTCACTACGAACAACGACGAGCCTAGCTTGAGTCAGCGATAGTGATTTTGAGGTAAGGTTAGAAATCAGATGGCAATGGGAGAGCAATAGGCAAAGGACGTTCTGATGAAGCTCATAAACTCGGTGACTTTGACATTCCTATCGTTAAGCGCAGTTGTCTTTTCGACAATCCTATTGTCTGTTGGCGTTATCCAGCCTCAAGCCATCGCCCAACATGCGTTACTATCTCAAGCGCTTTCCGATACCGAGGAACAAGAGTTGGAACGGTTGCGGGAGCAGCGGCGTATCCAAGAACAAGTACAGGCGGAGGCAAATCGCGCCTTTAGTCGCACCACCACCCTGTTTAATGTCCTCCTAGCTGTCTTAGCGCTGCTGTTAATTGCGGCGATTGTTGGCTTATTCCTGTTGCGACGGGCGGTAATTCGCGAGGTGGCGGATTTGGTGAGAGCGCATCTGAATGAATTAACCGACTTGGAAGGGAAAATTAACCAGGCGAATCAACAGGTACAAGCGATTCTGGAACGTACCGAAGATTTAGCTAATGATTTAAATAGAGAAGCCGATGACTTCTACGAAGATATTGGCATGAAGCAAAAAGAGTCATCCCAGCTTCTGAGTGAACTCTCGGAATCTCAACAACAGGCTCTGCGAGACTTAAATACCCATATTAAAGACGCCCAAAAAGCTCTGGCTCAAACCGATGAAGAGTTTTCCCACCATTTATCCCAACTGCGTTCTCACGTTGAATCGGAACAAACGAATACACTGGAGAACCTGAAACAATTAACCGCCCAGTTTACGCCGGAACTGGCGAAATTACAACAGGATACCCACGCCGAAAAAGATCGGGTTGTGGAAAACCTGAAAAATTCAGAAACAGCGTTTAGCAATCAACTGGCGGAACTCTTTAACCACGCCCAAAGCCAACGGGATAGAATTCTCCAGAGTTTAGAACAACTCAGTGCCGAATTTGCCCCGGAACTCTCCAAACTGCAACAGGCGGCTCAAGGGGAAAAAGCGGCAATTATCCAGCGCTTACAAAAAACAGAGACGGAGTTTGGCAAGCAATTAACTCAACTGCAAAACGAGGCACAAAAACAACGGGATAGGATTCTCCAGAACTTAGAAAAACTCCAGAAGGAGTTTACACCCCAGCTTGACCAAGTGAAAGGGTCACTGAACGAACAAAAAGCGACAATTTTACAGAACTTGCAACAGGCGGAAACGGAGTTTAAACAGCAATTAACCCAACTGCAAACTACCACGAAACAAGAACGGGAAAGTATTCTAGAGAATTTGCAACGCCTCGCCTCAGAGTTCTCACCCCAATTGACAGAGATTAAAACGGAAGCGGAACAAAAGGCGAAACAGCAGCAAGGGACAGCCTTTGCAGATGTGGAACGCTTACGCCAAGACGTTACGCGCCACCTGGAACAATCCCAATCGCAAATTCAAGGACAGATTGATCAAACCTTGGGTAATTTGAAAAAATTGGAGCAGGAGGTAACCCGTCAGCTTTCAACAACCCAATCGGGAGTACAAGAAAACCGCGCTCAAACCCTGCAAAGTTTGAGTCAAATCCAAACCGAGTTTACTAATCAATTTTCTCAATTCCAGTCGGCGATTCAAGAGCGAAAAGATCAGGCGTTCCAAAGCCTGGAAAAATTGGAGTCTATGTTAGGCGATGAGTTAACCGATATTCAAAGCGATGCTCAACGGCAAAAACAGGAAATTCTGCAAAAATTAGCAGAGATTACGCCCACGGAAATTGCCGAATCTGCCTTGTCTGATGTACTGCAACAAATCCAACCCCTGACGGAACAACTGGAACGATTGCATGAGAATCATCCTGAGTTTTTCTTGAATGTCAAGGACTATATTAATCAAGGGAATAATTTATTCGCTCAAGGTGACTATGAAGAGGCGATCGCACGGTATGATCAAGCCTTAGAACTACAACCCGATAACGCGAATCTATGGCATCAGCGCGGTGTCGCCTTATGGGAATTGAAACGCTACCAAGACGCGATCGCATCCTTGGATCGGGGATTGGAACTCGCCCCAGAAGCCACCGATACCTTGTATTATAGAGGGTTAGCTTTACGGGAATTGAAGCGTTTTGAAGGGGCGTTAGTGGCGTTCAATAAGGTGATTCAAATCCAGCCTGATGATTACAAAGCATGGCTAAATCGGGGAATGATGCTAGGGAGATTGAAACGCCGGGAGGATGCGATCGCATCCTTTGAGCAGGCGTTGGAAATCAAACCCGATTACCATGAAGCTTGGGTAAATCGGGGTGTGGTACTCGGCGCACTGCAACAACACCAAGAGGCGTTTAATTCCTTTGATAAAGCGGTACAAGTGCAACCTGATGATGGCGTGGCTTGGTTTAATCGCGGCTTAGCCTTGGCGGTATTAGAACGGTATGAGGAGGCGGTAACGTCTTTTGAAAAGGCGATTGAACTCAAACCCGATTCCCATAAAGCTTGGACATACAAAGGGAATATGTTGATCAAGTTAAAACGCAATCAGGAAGCGTTAGAAAGTTATGATCAGGCATTAGCCATTCAACCCGATTATGCCCCAGCTTTTTATCAGAAAGCTATCGGCTATGCTCAACAACGTCAGGTTCACTTCAGTATCGATAACTTAGAAAAAGCGATCGCCCTCAATCCTGCATATCGTGAGGAAGCCAGAACGGATTTGGACTTGGACGCGATCACCAAAGATGATCGATTTTGGCGCTTAATCGAACAATAAACTATTGAGACATTAAATCAAATGATAATTCAAGCAGAAGAACAAAAAAATTACACCCCTAAAGAGTACCTGGAGTTTGAAATTAACTCAGAAGAACGACATGAATTCATTAATGGCGAAATTGTATTGATGACTGGCGGAACCCCAAATCATAATCAAATTGCTCTAAATCTGAGTGGTGCGCTAAATTTCGCCCTGAAGCGTCAACCCTATCGAGTATTCGTCACCGATCAACGGCTCTGGATTCCTCGAAAACGTATCTACACCTATCCTGATGTTATGGTCGTTCAGGGTGAATTGCAACTACAAGAAGGACGACAAGACACGATCACAAATCCTTTAATCATTGCTGAAGTGTTGTCAAAATCTACCCGAAGTCATGACAAAGCTGCTAAATTTGACGCCTATCGCACGATTCCCAGTTTTCAGGAATATCTCTTAATTGACCAATACACGATGCACATTGAACACTATTTCAAAACCGAGCGAAAACGCTGGACATTCTATGAATATGATGATGCTAATGAAATCGTTAATCTAAACTCGTTTTCATTCCAAATAACTCTAGAAGAAATTTATGACAAAGTTGAGTTTGAATCAGCCAAAGATAGTTAAACCATGAATAGATTGAGTGTAAAAACTGAAAGTGTGACCAATGACCAATGACCAATGACAAAACGATGACACCCGAACAAAAAAAAGAAATCACCGAACTACGCGATCGCAACTTAACCCCGAAACAAATTGCTCGCAAATTAGGATTACGGGCGGCTGAAGTCACCGCCTATATCAAAGAACAGGCGGAAGAAACCACACTTGCCCGTGTTGCATCAGGAGAATTAGATCCAGTTTTTGAATGCTTCGTCAACGCCAACTGTGCTGAGTATTATCTTCATGACAATACTGAACCCGTCCAAGAAACCGAGGACAATATCGACCGAGGTTTAGCCTTAGTCTGTATTACCCGCAAACCCAAGTATGACCGATTCACCGTTTGTACTTACCTGTTAGATGTATGGTGTCTCGGTGTCAAAGATACCATGGGTCCGCGTCAACTGAATTCAGTTGAATATAAACAGATGTTAGACTACGCCTATCAAGGCTTTCCCGAAGGATCTCAAAAAATTACCCTAGAACAAGCCCAATCCCTAGTTTATAGTGCAGTAGACTATGCCGAAAAATTAGGATTTCAACCCCATCAAGATTTTAAGCGATCGCGACAGCATTTAGGTAAGTGGAGTGGTCAACCCAAAATTCAATTGGGTCGCAATGGCAAACCATTTTATATTAGTGGTCCCTACGATAATTCAGAAATGATTATCAACATCTTGAACAAAAATGTCGGTGAGGGTAACTATGATTACATGACCAAATTATTTGATGATTCTGATAACTCGGGTTCCTTCACTGACTCTTTGTTAACTGAATCCTTATTCGGGGAGCTTCTTTAACATACAAAAATGTCCGGCTGACTTAATCGGTAGTGACAATTGATACTTATCCGGATGGGCAGCGATGAACTCCTCGACGGCTGTTTTTACGCCCGTCGAGAAAAAGTCGTAATCATCAACAATAATATGTCCACCTTTGGATAATACCTGGTCAAGAAAATTGAGAGCCACTAAAATAGGTTCATAAAAATCAAAATCGACGTAGGCAAAACAAACCTGTTGAGGTCGATTAGATGACTGAATCGTTTTTTCAATAAACCCGGGTATAATTTGAGTCCGTTCTGAGGGAAAGTTAATATCATTTAATCGCTTTTGCACCAGATCAACAGCGGTGAGCATTGTCCCCGTGTAGGCATCCATTGATCCGAGATTAAAAATATCATCTTTTAGTGTATCTTTAGCGGAGGGTTTGGGTAATCCAGCAAAGGAATCAAAAAGCCAAATTGTTTTATCCGTCTTTTGAATTTCATACGCCATTAATGCTGATGTCGCACCTTGGGCGACGCCAAATTCACAGATATCCCCTGGCAAGTGTAAAGATTTATGTAAATAATTGACAATATAGAACGCTTCACTGACCGATGTACCTAAAAGTTTAAACAGTAAATCAGTTCTTACCTCGTCATAGTCGGGTAAATCAGTCAGAAGTATCTCTTTATAAACCCCTTCCACTTCTTTGAGCAGTGTTTTATATCGAGTATCGGGTTGATTCAGTTGTGCTAGTTGATAGCCTAACTCTTTTTTAGAATAAAACTTATATAATTTATCTAGACTGTTAAAAATTAACCGCTCCATCACGTTAAACATTAGATGGGTTTAGCTCCTAATAGTGTTCTGACTCTGTATTAAACCATAAAACGTGAACCACTACTTTGCCACAGTAGCCCGTGGATTAGAACCCATTGCGGCGCAAGAACTTGAACGCTTGGGGGCGCAGGATGTGCGTCCTGATTTTACGGGGGTGCATTTTCAGGGCGATACAGCGTTAATGTACCGGGTGAATCTGTGGGCGAGAACGATTTTTCGAGTACTCGTCGTTATCGCCGAATTTCCTTGTGCAAATGCTAAACAACTTTACCAGGGGGTACAAAGCATTCCTTGGGCGCAATACCTGAAACCGCAGCAAACCTTAGCCGTGAATGCGACAGGAAAGAATAACCAGCTTAACCATAGCCACTTTACTGCCCTTCAGGTGAAAAACGCAATCGTCGATCAACAACGTAGCCAGTTTAGTAAAAGGTCTAGTATAAACATAGAAAAGCCTGACCTTTTCGTCAATGTTCACATTCATCAAACCCGTTGTATTCTCAGTTTAGATAGTTCAGGAAGCAGTCTACATCGACGCGGATATCGACCCGCCATGGGACTTGCTCCCCTCAAAGAAACTTTAGCCGCCGCACTGTTAGAATTAGCAGAATGGCATCCTAATTTGCCTTTATTAGACCCAATGTGTGGTTCTGGAACGATACCCCTAGAAGCCAGCTTAATCAGCTTAAATATTGCCCCCGGATTGTTTCGAGAACAGTTTGGATTTGAGCGGTGGTTAGATTTTAATCCCACCCTTTGGCAACAACTCCTCAAAGAGGCAAAAGCCTGTCAGTACCAGGAATTACCTGCACCGATTACAGGATGCGATCGCGACGCGGATATCCTCAACCAAGCCCGGAGTAATGCCCAACACTGTGGCATTCTAAACCAGATCACCTTTATTCAACAAGACCTTTCCCAGGTAGAACCCCCAGCCGATAGCGGGATAATTATCTGCAATCCTCCTTACGGAGAACGTTTGGGGAATCCTCATGAACTGGGAGATTTATATAAACTACTAGGGGATATCTTTAAACAACGCTTTAAAGGATGGACAGCATTTATTTTAACCGGAAATAAGCAGTTAGCTAAGCGAGTAGGACTAAAACCATCGCGTAGAATTCCCGTATATAACGGTTCTATTCCTTGCACCTTTTTAAAATATGAACTGTATTAATGCTAAGTCCCATTAAACCGCCTTGGGTTAAAACCCAAGGCTAAAAGCTAAAATCGTCTAAAGACGACTAACCTAGTATTTCAAACAATTTCAAAACCCTACACAATCTTCATCAAAACACTTACAACCCCTCTGCGAACCTCTGCGCGAACCTCTGCGTCTCTCTGCGTTAAAAAAAATATCATTCCGATGCTGAAATTTAACCCAAACCATTCAACTCTAAAGTCTGCGCCAATTGCTGCACAATAAACAACCCCGCTTTAGAATTACCCGTCTCATCTAACGCCGGAGAATAACAGGCGATCGCACCCTGAGAGGGTACGATAGAAACCATCGCCCCACTTACCCCTGACTTGGTTGGCAATCCTACCTCTACCGCAAAGCGACTGGAGGCTTGATACAATCCACAGGTGATCAGAATGTCGTTGACGATATGGCGGTGTTGGGGTGATATTATGCTCGTATCCTGCGCCAGCAGCATACCTAAAGAAGCTAAATCCCTCACCGTTCCCGATAAACAACAGACGTGATTGTAGGTATCCAGGGCGATTTCTGGGTGATCCAGATAACCAGAGGCGGCTAATAGATTCGCGATCGCGCGGTTCCGTTCATTGGGGAGAGAACGCACCGATTTTAACATAGCCTCATCTAAAAATAACCGAGACTGCGATCGCTGATTCAGCCACTGGCGCAAGGTTTCACAACCAGACGCCCCATCCTTACCCAGTAAACGCCCAGCGAGTGCGATCGCACCACTATTAATCATTGGGTTGCGTGGCTTTCCCCCATCAGCTTGCAGTTGGGCTAAGGAATTGAATGGCTGATCAGACGGTTCCATCCCCACCTGAGAAAATACCGCCTCTATCCCCAATTGTTCCAGCAAAAATAGCAGTACAAACGGCTTAATCACACTCATCAACGGAAATGAACGACGAATATCACCCGCCGCCACTCCCTCACCCTCAATCCTCTGTACCTGCACCGCCACCCAGGTAGGATTTGCCTGTGCCAGATATGGGATATAGGTGGGTAGTTGCCCCCCTTGGCATTGTACTTTTGCCTGAACGATTAAGGGATTGAGTTTATCCTGAGTCAGTGCGGATAGTCTCACTGAAGATTGATGACGATTCGGATTATTCCAGTCACTGATAGGGTGAGACATCTTATTTTTTTCAGTCATGCTATCCCCAATTCAACTTAGATTGATCAAGATTTTTCCTTTTTTCCAGGTGAATGACTCATATAGCAAAAGGCACAAGGCAGATGACAGAAGGGTTCTTGCTGATACCTAGTGTTGTCGGCTCTCAATCTGTACCTTTATGGTGATAGCTATAATACCAAAATATCCTTATTGATAGATGTTCTAACTCCTAGGTTAGACCGATAATGATTAGCTCAATAGGCAAATATAATAGGAGTTCAACAGAATATGGGTTGGTTAAAACGACTATTTGGCATGGATAAGCCAAAAGAAGCAAAGGTAAATCCTCCAACACAACAGCAGCCTGCATCTGTAGCCAGTCGCCCCCAAACTGCTCAAGCTCCAGCAACGACTAAACTTTCCAGCACTCCTCCAGAACGTCTTGGTTTACATGGAGAATATGACCAAAGTGGTTTAGCGAAGCGGGTAGCTTTAGCCTTTGATGAAGACCCTGATCTAGATGACATCAATACTCTTTATGTAGCACAAACGAGTACCACTGTGGTTTTGAAGGGTAAGGTTCCTGATCAGGCAATTTTGGACAAGATGGTGAAGGTTGCTAGAGGGGTCAATGGCGCAAAAGCTGTTGATACGACTCAAGTGACAGTGGGTTAACCTGTTAGCTGTATTAGGCTAGAGTTCCTCTCAAGATTATCTATCGACTAATAAGGCATTAGGTTAAACCTAATGCCTATTTCAATTATTTAAGCGTTTCACCGTAGGGGCGCACGTCGGTGCGCCCGATTTAACCGTAAAATCTATTCCACTATTTTAGCTATGCCACGCCACTACATGGGTGCAACCTACCCGAAACACTTGACAATGGACTCAATTTTTCCGACAGTCTTAAAATAATCCGAAAATCTCACAGACAATGAGTTCCTTATCCACGAACCAACGATCATCCTTGACCCTAGTCGGGACATTATTGATTGCTTTAGGACTAGGAGAACCAACCTGGGCAACCTTTAGCGCCGAACCTTTATTCGATACAGTCAATACCTATCAAACAACTATTACGACCAATGGTGATCCCGCCGATATCTATTTCCCGATTCCCTCAAATTCTAACACCAACACCAATCAATTTCCTATCGCCCTACTGTTACAAGGAGCATTAGTAGATAAAGCCGATTACTCCAACTTCGCCAGTACCGTCGCCAGTTATGGATTTGTCGTGGTTGTCCCCAATCATGAACGGACTGTCACCAATCCCAGAACCGGAGAACCCATAACTGGTTTTCTTGCCGAACAGCAGCAAGTCAATGAAGTTCTTTCTTATATAAAAGAAGAAAACGCTAATCCGGATTCACCGATTGCTGGAATTGTTAATACCAATAAACTAGGATTACTCGGACATTCGTTTGGCGGGTTTGTCGGATTAGCCGTTATCCAAAACATCTGCGCTCCCAACGTTTGCGTAGACAAGTTTACCCAGCCTCCCGAATTAATGGCTGGTATTTTCTATGGTACAAACTTTAAAGATCCCCCCGAAACAGGTTCATTTCCTCCGATTAATAATAAAATGATTCCTACCGCGTTAATCGCCGGAAGTCAAGACACAATTGCCGATTTAGTTGAAATTACAGCTACTTACAATCAGATTCAAGATCCACCCAAAGCTTTAGTGATTGTCAAAGGGGCTAACCATTATGGGATTACCAATGAAGATAATCCCGTCCGCGATCCCGTCAGACCTCTATTAGACCAGGATGTAGCCACAGAAACTATTGCTCGGTGGAGTGCCTTATTTTTGCGATCGCATCTACTCAATGATACCGCCGCCTTTGACTATCTGTACAACAGTGGGGATGATCAGGATGAAAATGTCATCGTGATTCACCCAATCAAACCCCTTGCTGAATCGGCTTTGCCCTCCAACTAAATGAGAAGGCAATTACTGTTCAATCTTCACCGAAAGAATTTTATCGCCTTTTTGAATAGCATTGACAACATCCATATCCTCTGTCTTGCCAAAAACAGTATGGACTCCATCTAAATGGGGTTGAGGCGAGTGGCAAATAAAAAATTGACTTCCGCCAGTATTCCGACCCGCATGTGCCATAGATAATGACCCAGCTAAATGCTTATTGGGGTTAATTTCACAGTTAATCGTATAGCCCGGACCCCCCGTACCAGTTCCCATAGGACAGCCTCCTTGAATCATAAAATTGGGAATAACGCGATGAAATGTCAATCCGTCATAGAATCCTTTTTCACTGAGATCAACAAAGTTTTTCACCGTATTCGGAGCATCTTTCTCGAATAAGTCCAGATGAATTGTACCTTTTTCCGTTTCCATAATGGCGCGGGTCATACTTTTTTCCTTGCGTGTGATATCATGATTAGGGGTCATTGAACACTGGGGAATGAGTTCCATTATTCGGCACGACCGTTCCAGCATTAAACGCCATTTGCCAAAACTCTGCTTCTAATTGAGCGATTTGCAAAAAGGCAGACTCGGCTTGCTGTTGAATCGATTCTGATGCCTCTGGCAATACCTGATTCGCTTGTTTTTCCCACAAAGTGACATACTCAGTAAATCCGGTATTCCCCCAGCGTTGTGCAAATTCATTGTAAGACCCACTCATCTGACCTGGCAATGCAGAAGCTTTTGACAAGTTAAACTCATAACCTTATTCTCCCACTTAGTCGGGACGGGTTTAGTCGCATCTGGGTGAATAATAAACGATAGTAGTGAAACCAGCCCCTACAAACCATGCCATACGCGAAGTGAAGGGTCAAAATTCAACACTCCCTTAACTACAAAACAGACTGTTGCCAATATCGGTAGACAGAATAAGCCAGCGTAACCACACCTGTAATAATCGCCGATTCATTCACTTCAAATTGGGGGTGATGTAAGGGATAATTGGGTTTATCCTTAAACCCGACGCCGAGGCGGAACATCGTACCGGGAGCATGTTCTAGATACATGGCAAAATCTTCCGCCCCCATCGAGGATTCGGGTAAAATTTGCACTCGATCACTTCCCCAGGCTTCTTTGGCAGATGTTTCTAAGATTTGAGTCAAAGCTAAGTCATTTTGCACCGAAGGCACACCTCGGCGATAATTTACCTCATAGCGAGCGCCATACATCTGGCAGACACTTGCCACAATTGACTCAATCCATTCTGGCAGATTCGCATGAGTTTCGGGGTGGAGCGATCGCACGGTTCCGGCTAAGTGGACTTGATCCGCGATTACATTCGGGGCGCGTCCACCATTAATCTGTCCAATTGTCAAGACCATCGGACGTAAAGGATTCTGAGTGCGGCTAATCGCTTGCTGTAGAGTGGTAATCACCTGAGCCGCAATCCAAATCGCATCCACGGCTTCATGGGGACGGGCACCATGACCCGATTCCCCCGTAATAAAGATTTCCAAATCATCCGCCGCCGCCGTCAGTGCGCCATAACGGACACCAATAGAACCCCCTGGAATCGACGGGAACACATGAACCCCAAAAATGGCACTGACATCATTCATCGCCCCATCTTGCACCATCCAGTTAGCACCTTGGGCGATTTCCTCAGCAGGTTGAAACAAGAAGCGCACATTTCCCGGTAATTCTGCTCCCAATCCTGACAACACCATCGCCGTACCTAAACCAACAGTGGTGTGAACATCATGACCACAGGCGTGCATTATCCCCATCTTACGGGAGGCAAATACCAGAGCGGTGGCTTCGGTAATCGGTAACGCATCCATATCCGTGCGAATGGCAACTAGGCGTTCATCAGTACCCCCAACTAACTCACCAATCACGCCAGTTTTGCCAATCCCTTCTTGGACAACAATGCCACAGGAGGAAAGCACACCCGCGACATAAGCCGCCGTTTGGTATTCTTGACCACTCAATTCTGGATGAGCATGGAAGTGGCGGCGAATTTCAATCAGACGCGGTGCAAGCTCTTGGGCTAGGTCTTTGATTCGGCTAAGCATAAACTCAATCACAGAGGTCTTACTGTACCCACTGTATCTATTCCATCATCCAAACATCTGAAAAATAATGCAGCCATCGGTCGTTAGAGATTACCGTGAACTACCCAGCGCCAAGCTTACGCTATGTTGTGGGCTTCTGATCTCACAGGGGATTGCGTCAGCTTAGACTTACGTCCCTTCTTCGGTCTCACATCCCCTCCATCAGCAGCAGTCCCAGTCCCTGAGACCGATAGAATCCTGATGCCTTCTGCTCTAATATTTGCTGAAGCGTTACCGTCTCTATCATGATGAGCGCCGCAACTAGGGCAAGTCCAAGACCTGACCTCTAATGGCATCTCGTCAACTTGATAATGGCAGTTTGAGCAGAGTTTTGAACTGGGGAACCATCGGTCAATTTCTACCAATACCTTACCCTCTTTTTGAAGTTTATAAGATAATAAATTGACAAATATTCCCCATCCAACATCAGAAATTGCTTTGGCTAGTTTATGGTTACGAACCATGCCCTTAGTATTCAGACTTTCGACTACGATAACTTGGTTTTCGTCAACAAGCTTTCTGGATAGCTTATGTAAGTAGTCTTGACGGACATTACTAACTCGCTCGTGAACCCTAGCTACCCGTTTTCTGGCTTTATCTCTCGACTTGCTTCCCTTCTCCTTTCTGTCTAGTTTCCGTTGTTTTCTCGCTAAGTTGCGTTCATGTTTGGCTAAATGCCTAGGATTAGCAAACTTAGAGGTTTTGACGCCATCGTTGACAATGGCAAAGTCCTTTAACCCCAAATCAATCCCAACAACCTTACCATTGGCGTTAGTCGGTGCCTCATCTCCTTCTACTTCGGTCAAAACGGATGCAAAATACTTGCCCGATGGGGTCATACTAACCGTTACTGTCTTGATTGTTCCTTCAATGGGTCGGTGTATTTTTGCCTTAACTTTTGCCACGCGACCCGGAAACTTGAGACACCCATCAACGACCTTAACCGATTGAGGATACTGTATAGACTGCTTATTCTTTTTTGCTTTGAATCTGGGATATTTAGCCCTGCCTTCAAAAAAGTTTTTATAGGCAGTTACCAGGTTAAGAGTCGTTGCCTGTAAAACTTGCGAGTAGCATTCAGATAACCATTCTGTATCCTCCTGTTTTTTGAGCTTAGGCAAGAAAGCGTTCAATGCTGATTGTTTCAAGCCTTTACCCGTTGCCTGGTAAGTTTCAATGCACAAATTGAGTGCATGATTCCACCACCAACGAGCGCAACCAAAGTGTTGAGCTAGTATCTCTTGCTGTTCAGTTGTCGGATATAGCCTAACTTTGACGGCTTGATGTCGCATTACTTATCACCTCTTTTTAGAGTTTATACTATTTACTCTAAATTGAACAACCCCAAATAATCTTTGGGGGATGTCCATGTATCCCAACGCCAAATCTCCAGATTATGGCGCGGGACTTATACCCGCATTTCTCACAAAAGGCGTGATTGCGAATAGCAGAAACCTTACCAGACAAGGATTTAAGCCCATTTCTTCACCCCCAGTTGCACAGAACAGTGTGTTGCGCCTTCAAGCCTCTGAATAATCATTTTTCTCAACCT
>NZ_JAVJRX010000135.1:0-15280 GCF_040219735.1 Coleofasciculus sp. G1-WW12-02
ACCACAACGCAGCTATCAACATCAAAAATAGAGCGGTGGGGCAACCCGTTCTTAAAGCCAAGAGCCTCCTAAGCAGTAGCCGGATTGTCTTGGAAGCCCACACTGTACTCGGTACTCCGAGTCAGTGATGGGAGTTGTCACTCTACTGCAAGCTTTGTGGACGTGTAACCACAGCCGTCACCAGAAGTAGAGACTTTGCATGCAACGTCTCTAAAAAATGATGTCTCCTAACCGCTATGGCGGTTGCTATATCACATTCTGAGCTTATTTGTTATTTCCCATGAGCGCAAACCATCTTGTAAGCTTGATGAAAAGCTCGCTGGTTGCAGCATTCCAACCGAATGGGATTCGCTGCCCAACTTTTAAAATCAGGAGCTAATCGAATCATCTTTTGCAAAATTCTATCATCGATCCACAAAACGAGTGGAAAAGGAAACTGTTTGCGAAACTCCTCACGCACCAGATTAGTCGCACTCAATACTTGATCAACAGCAACCACCGAATCAAGACCAAAGACAACTAAAGCAGGTGGTGGTGGTTCATCCAATGCTGTGAGGATTGCCGTAAACAGAGTATCTACTGAGGGATGCAACATCACACCTTGAATAGGAAGTGAAGAGAGTTCTTGTAACTGGTTTAGTACGGATAGCGGTTGGGGTGAAAACTTGCAGCATACCAAAATCAGGGCAAAGTGACCTTGGGACATAACAATCGCTCTGGCAAGCTTTCTCAGAGATTGTCCGTTATTGGTGTTGAAAGCTTGTGCTTCTATATCAGTCATAGGAAGATGCTGACAGTTTGTCCTAATTTGAATGCTTGGATTTTATCTAAATTTTCCGGTGGCATTCTTTTTACTTTTAAATAAAAAAATAATCCCACTTCCTAATTTCTAATAAATCTTAGGGGATGGATGAATGAGTATGAACCGATAGAGAACCACAGGGTGTGGGTCTCCTAATCCGTTCAATTGTAATAAAACTTAAAACTTCCATCCAGTTCAGATTCCCTGGGCTAGGGTGGAAGTCTCTAGTGCCCCATGGCAGGCTAACTAGCTCAATCTCCCCTGCACCTTTCCACCCCCTCCTCTCCCGCCTTGTTGCCCTGAACCGTTCTACTCATCTAACGCCCAGTTTTGTTAACCTAGCCGATGGAGATGGGTTCAGCCGTAATGGGATCTTTATCCTAAAAGCGCCTGGGGCAATCATGAGCATAAGGGGAGAGCAGCTAAGATTCCTGACCTGAAGACAGTATTACTCACAAGATACACTTTAAATGTGAAATTTTTGGGTAAGTCTGGAGAGTACCCCAGCCGAAAAATGTTGCAAAACTTAAAATATTGTGCCAATTCACCATGTCACCCACCAAGAACGCAGAAATGTTTGTAGCAAAAAATACAAAAATCGCCCGATCAACATTCCGAATCAGTCAGAGTTTCAAAATTCAAAACGATTCCCTCATTCCTCATCCGATAGCCTTGGGCGACAAGTATCTTTGGCAACCTTTACCTAGCCCAGCCCGTCATTCCTGATCAGTAAGGGGTGCAGCCTCTCAATAGTGATATCTCTAGACTTGCTACTTTGTAAGCAACCCCGGTCTAAAGACACGGAGCTTCAGCTAATTAGCTGAGGTTATGCTTACCAGCCTAAGTGTCACGCGCACTACGTTATCGGCAAGAGTTAAAGACCTACCAGTAGATATGAAACAATTTGTCAAAACTTTATTTACAGCCTTTGCCAATGGGCTAATTGCGTTTAGCCGTGCTTTTGGGCATCAGGCTTGGTTAATATTTCTATTTATATTTGGCTTGTGCTTAGCCTTATGGCTGCCCACCCTAGCTTATGCTCAAACGCGGCTGAGTGATATCCAAGGAAATTGGGCGCAATCGTGCATTGAAAAGCTAGCACAGCAGCAGATCATTCGCGGTTACCCAGATGGTCATTTTAAACCCGATTCCCCCGTCACCCGGGCTGAATTTGCCGCCATGCTGGGTCAAGCATTTCCGGATGCGCCAGAGATACGCACGGGCGGAAAATTTGCCGATGTGCCAACTCAACACTGGGCAAGTCAGGCGATTCACCAAGCCTATCAAACTGGGTTTTTAGCGGGCTATCCGGGCGGACTATTCCAACCCAATCAACCGATCCCCCGTGTGCAAGCCTTAGTATCCTTAGCCAGTGGATTAAAATATGTTCCCCAGCAACCTGCTATTGAAACCTTGACATCAGCATTTGAGGATGCTAAAGCGATTCCCAATTATTCCCAAGGCGCGATCGCAGCCGCTGTAGAAAACCAGCTTGTGGTCAATTATCCCACCGTACAAACCTTCAAGCCGAACCAAAATGCCAGTCGGGCTGAAATTGCTGCTTTTTTGTGCCAAGCCACTCAAACCGCCGAGTTGATCCCCTCCCAGTACATTGCCAAAGTCGATCCTCAAGTCCCCAATTCGGCTCAAGCTGAGTTACGAGGGGTGTGGCTGACGAATATTGATAGCCAAGTCTTATTTTCTACTCAAGGCATTACCGACGCCATTCAACGCCTGGAGAAACTCAACTTCAACACCGTCTATCCTACCGTTTGGAATTGGGGTTATACCCTCTACCCTAGTCAAGTTGCCCAGCGGGAAATTGGGCGGGCGGTGAGGCTTGTGACTCCCCTAGATCAATCCCCTGATCCCGATAGGGGCACCCAAGGACGAGATATGCTCAAGGAAATCATCCAGCAAGCCCATCAAAAGGATATGAGGGTGATTCCCTGGTTTGAATTTGGTTTTATGGCACCGGCTGACTCGGAGTTAGCCAAACGTCATCCCGATTGGCTGACGCAAAATCGCCAAGGTGTGAAAATTTGGCAAGAAGGAAGTCACGATCGCGTCTGGCTGAATCCCTTTAACCCTCAAGTGCAGCAGTTTATCCAGGATTTAGTGGTCGAGTTAGTCAACAACTATGACATCGATGGGATTCAATTCGACGATCACTTCGGCTTGCCCTCTGATTTTGGTTATGATCCCTTGACAATTAAGCTTTATCAACAAGAGCATCAAGGTCAATCACCTCCCCGTGATCCCAAAAACCCAGAATGGGTGCGCTGGCGGGCGAACAAAATTACAAACTACTTAACCCAGCTTTTCCGAGTGATTAAAGCGCAAAAGTCGGATGTGATTATCTCCCTGTCTCCCAATCCTCAACCTTTCTCTTATGAATTCTATCTCGCCGATTGGTATACCTGGGAACGCCGGGGTTTAGTCGAAGAATTGATTGTCCAGATTTATCGCGATGACTTTGATCGGTTTATTGCAGAACTCGAACAGCCGGAAGTGCAGGCGGCGCGGCGTCATATCCCTGTGGGGATCGGGATTTTAGCCGGATTAAAAAATAAGCCGATTTCGTTATCACAAATTCAAAAGCAAGTAGCCGCCGTGCGTCAACGGGGATTTGCTGGAGTGTCGTTCTTTTTCTACGAAACCCTGTGGAACAACGCCTCAGAACCATCACCACAGCGTCAGGCGGCGTTTCAGGCACTCTTTCCTATGCCTGCGCGATCGCCTGAGATTTCAGCGGATTGGGAAGTCTCTGATTAGATAGGGATTCACCCTGGGGAAGTTTTAAGTTTTGAGTGTTGATCCTTTGCTTCGCTAGTCTGGCATAGTTTGTCGGGGCGGGTTTATGTGATGCAAGTGCCAGCTATTGATGGCAACGTTTATTCAAAACCCGCCCTGACAAATGACAACCCTAACCCGTTCAATCGTGCTAACCTACTTAGTTATTGGGATCAAGGTTACTGCGTTCTAATTTAACCACGGAACCGGAAGCATCCGTGCGATAGATCCAGCGGCGTTGTCCGTTGGCAACAGCCACTTGCCATCCAGATACAGGCATTGGCTTACAAGAGGCTTTTTCCTCAGCCAATCCTAGACAATTATCAGACCAGGTATGGGGTTGCACATCCACTAGGTCGAGTTTAGAAGAAGGCACTCGCGTATGCTGCGATGCATGTTGCAAAACGATATGACCAATCGCCGCAGATAACTGAGAATTTGCCTGAGTAGACTGATTGATCATTCCTTTATTATTGGGTGATAGATAATCCGCACTAAAGGACAAAATCAGAGTAAAGGCAATGGCTTGCAGAACTAGACGGGGTTGGATGGCACTGTTTTGAAGGGTTTGTTTTTCTGAGTTAGTTGCTTTAATCGTTTTCATAACAAATCTCGCATAAGGGGGCTTGAGTCGGATAGCGTACCAATCGGTAGATCACAGCACCCCAATGCCGAATTTATCCGGAATTTAGCAGCTTATTCCGATTGCAGCATTTTTAAATCGATTGCGATAAAATGGTTAACTCAAATAAAGTAGGAAAGATGTTGTTTGATTGGACGCTACCCAAAGGCAACATCAAAAGAATCAAGTTAAACGTTGTTCTGTTGGCTTAACTCAATCCTGATTGTCAGTCTAGTCACTCAGCTTTACAGATACTTGGCTTTCCTACAACTTTAAACAGGGTGAGCTGCTAGGGTATAAGGGTTAACACAAGACCCAATCTATCCTCTTGAGTAAGAGGATCTGTGGTTGAGCGAGTTATTACCACGCCCTATAAAGGCTTAAAGGTCATCCCTCAAGCCGGCGCTGTACCGCTTGTATCGGTCAGCGTGGGGTCGGTGACTCTGGCTGTGTTTACCCTTAGCTGTTCTTTGTATATATTATTTTAACTGATAAAACAATAAATTTCTAGCCGCCAAAGACCCGGATGCTTATAAACTAAGCGTTACAAACACTACCCTCGCGATCGCGCCCGGAGCTAATTTCTCTGACAACCTTTGGCTTTTCCCAGAGGAGCTAATGCCCGATGCTCACCTTCAGCCTTACTGATGCCGACTCCTGCCCTGCTCACGCAACAGATAAGGAACCGGGTAAGTGCTAGACATTAAACAAGTCTAATAGATAAGAATAAATTATGAGTACAACGGACGATGAACGGCAATACGCACCTGCCACCCAACGCAACCGCGAACCGATTTTGGAGATTCTACGGCGTGTGTTGCCTGCAAAAGGTACAGTTTTAGAAGTTGGTAGTGGTACAGGGGAACATGCCATTTTCCTTGCCCCACGTCTAAAGCCACGTCAATGGTTACCTTCTGATCCCAATCCTCAGATGCGTGCCAGTATTGCAGCATGGTCTGCTGGCGAAGCTGCTGATAATCTTTACCCACCCCTAGATATTGACGTGCACACACCAGTTTGGTCTGTGGAGAAGGATGCGCCTGTGGATTGGGAAACCTCACCATTAAATGCAATAGTCAGTATTAACCTGATTCACATCGCCCCCTGGTCAGCTTGCTTGGGACTGATAGCCGGGGCGAGTCGCCTGCTTCCTCCAAGGGGCATTCTCTATTTATACGGCCCGTTCAAGCGCAATGGACAGCATACTGCTGCTAGCAATGCTGCTTTTGATGCCTCGTTGCAGGCGTCCAACCCCGACTGGGGCGTGCGTGACCTTGAGCATGTTGTGGCAATAGCCCAAGATCAACATCTAGTCTTGCACCAAATCTACCCGATGCCTGCGAACAATCTTTCAGTAGTTTTTCATCATTCTTGAGCGGTTTGCGTCGCTTTCTCCAAAATATTGGTGCGAATACATCCGCTATGCCAAGTCCAGTTCGGTTGAGAGTCTAGGGGATTGTATTGCGCCCAAATCTTGCCACTATGGGTTTGATAAAAGTCTACAATTTCTGCTGTCGCTTCACCGCCCCAAGGTGCTTTTACCGTAATCTGGTCGCCTTTTTGAAACAGTTCGCCTGCTTTGTTTGTCGCTTCTGTAACCGGAGGGGGTGGCGGTTGCTTTTCAATTAATTTGGCGGGGATAGGTTTGGGTTTAATGACTATATAGGGTCTTTTTTCTGTCGCCGGAGGGCTGGCTGGGGCAGAACTCTGGGTTGACTCGGGTTTTTTTTCTGCCGCTGGAGGACGGGCTAGGTCAGAACTGTCGGTTGACTCCTCAGTGGGAGGAGGATTAACCTCAGTGGTGTTTTGGGTTGATTCCTCAATTGTTTCTGTGGATTCGGATGTCTCTGACGTTTCAGGAACATTCGGCGTCAGAGATTCGATATTGGTTTTTTTGCGGCTGGATTTTTTTTTGCGAGCCATAGCAGTCTGGTAGTTGTCAGCTTATTAGAACCTGAATTTTCCTGTCGGTGGGGTGGGGGGTATTACCCCTCATCCCATCCTGAACGAGTTGGGTTATGTTTTATATCTGGGGTGCATCTACATTTACCCCATAATACTCATAGATTCAGGAAATTCTATCAAAACGTGGGGGATTGGGGGAGCTATAGAACTCCATCCTCAACGAAACGGAGTGAAGTAGGGTGGGGGTACATTGGACTCCCCCAAGGTAAATTCAATCTGGTCAACCCCGATTGAATTTAAAGAGGTATTGCTTTCTTCTACAAACTAGAATATTCTTTGTAGAAAGGAGGTAAGACGTGTGGGTTTTCCTAGATAAAAAGATGCGTTCCTTTGTGTTCCCTCAGTTTAAGACTAATCCTGTCAAGGGAGACTTAATTAAGCTGCCTAAGTTGGGATGGGTCAAAATGAGGTTATCCCGCCCAATTCCAGACGGGTTTACCTTAAAGCAGGTTCGCATCGTTAAAAAAGCTTCTGGGTATTTTACCATGCTGTCATTACAGTGTGATGTACAAATACCTGATGCAATGCCTCATGGTCATCCTATCGGGATTGACTTAGGGTTAGAAAAGTTTTTGGCAACCTCTGATGGTGAGTTAATCGCTAGACCTCGATTCTTTGATTCATTGCACCGTAAGCTGGAATTGCTACAACGCCGATTGAAGCACAAGAAGAAAGGGTCTAAAAATTGGCGCAAACTTAACCAAAAGATTGCTAGATTACACCAAGGAATTCACGACACTCGAAAAGACTTTCATTTTAAACTAGCTCATCACCTAGTCCAAAATGCCGGAATGGTATTTGTTGAAGATCTTAACTTCAAGACTTGGGCGAAAGGGATGCTAGGAAAACATACCTTGGATGCTGGCTTTGGTCAGTTTATTAATATTTTGCAATGGGTTTGTTGGAAAGAACAAGTTTACTTTGCCAAGGTAGACGCTGATTATACGTCGCAGCAATGTCCTCGTTGTAAAACACACACAGGCAAGAAGGATTTATCAGTAAGAATTCACAGTTGCCATGAGTGCGGATATACAACGGATAGAGATGTAGCTGCGGCACAAGTTGTGATGATTCGAGGTGTAGGTGCGACTGGGCAAGCCGTACCTGAAATTGCCTGGCCAGACGTACTGCCGGGGGTCATTGACCTAGGTAAGTGTCCGCGAACCAGGAAATCTCCGTAGCGATACTGGGAATCCCCAACTTCAACGAAGTAAGTTGGGGAGGATGTCAAAGATTGATCCTCTCGCTTTCCCACATAGGAAGTCGTGGGAAGCAGAATGAGAGTTATCCTCACTCCAAAACCTCTACGATTCCGGATTGTCCATCAATCCTTACCCGTTGACCATTGCGGAACATCTGAGTCGCGTTATGAATATCCATTACCGCTGGAATTCCATATTCCCGCGCCACGATCGCGCCGTGAGATAGCCGCCCTCCCACCTCAGCAATTAAGCCGCCTGCACGCGCTAATAAGGGTGCCCAACCCGAATCAGTATAAGGGACAACCAAAATCGTTTGGCGGTCAATTTCTGGAACTGATTGTAAGTTATCTAAAACTCTAACCCAACCTTCCACTTGTCCAGCACTTGCACCAATTCCCACAAGACGCTGTTGAGCGGGTTCGGATTGGGTTTGCATCAGAAATGAAACGGCGGGAGGATTGCCATAGAATAGGGGAGGTACACTGACTAATTGACGATGCTCCTCTAAGAGCGATCGCCGATAGTTAATCAATCTTGGAAGTTCCTCTCGCAAAACCCCATCGGTTTCAGCCATTAGACGCTGAATTTCCGCAAATTCTAAGAAGAAAATATCCCCAGCCTCAGATAGTAAACCTGATTTTAACCAATGCTTTTCCAGTTCCACAAAACTCCAACGCAATTGGGCTAAAAATTGCGAATATACTTCAGTCACTTGCCCTTTTAGATTCAAACGCGCCTGTACCACTTCTGCTTTCCATCGCTGACGCTTAGGTGGTTTAGTCGCTGGGGGAGGATCGCATAAAAACTGAGCAAAGAGTTGCCGTATCGGTCGCGGGTCTTCTTTCCAAGTGGGAACGGCAATATCTGTGGCGACATCGCTGAGATAGCCATATTGTGTCAGAAATTGATCGAATTGTTCCAACACACTTTGAGCATCGGGAATTTCCGACAAGGATGTAAATACAGAAGCGCGATTGTCACAATTAATTTGTTTGGGACTTAATAAATGGCGCGTATCATGGGCTAATTGGGCTAGCGATCGCAAGCTGGCAATTTCTGGAGTTTGGCTATTATCTAATTCTTTATCCTTTACCTTGAGCAAAGCCTGCCGCAGAGACAGACTTAAAGGAGCGAGAATACTATAATAAGTTGCTCGTTGTAATTCCGATAAAATCTGGTTCACTCGTTCCAGAATTTCGGCGTCTGATAATTCAGAAACTGGTTGTTCTTGCAGTTGACTCAAAGCCGGAGCAAAATGGTGTTGATAATCTTGCTCAAAATCCTTATCTAAATTCCATTCTCGACCTAATAGACGAAATAATCCGGGGAGGTTCCGCAGCGTGGATTTCAGGGGCGGTTTAGAAAATTTAGCCCCCCGCGTCAGAAATTCCAAACTTTCTGGCGGTAAACCCATGCGCCGGAAAATATCGCCTAACAATGTAGCATTAAAATAGGCACGAGCATAATGCAGCGTAGCGGTTTGATTAAACTCCAATCCCTGCGCCCGTTCTTTTAACACGATTGTAAAAATTTCCCCCCAAACGCCACAGGTGAGGGGACGGTTAATTGACCAGGTAAGGGGTCGAATCAGTCCGGGAATTACCTCCGCCGCAATCTTGCGCGTCCAGATGGGTTGTAGATTGGTAATCGGTCGCGCTTGCAGTAGCCATAATTGCTGACCATCATAGGTCCATTCAATATCTTGGGGAATCCCATGGTAGCGGTCTTCCAATTCCCGCGCCAAAATAGCCACCTCTTGGACTAACGCCGAGGGTACATCCCCTTGTCCTTCAACTTGTGCGGTTTCTCCGCTTCCAGACGCCCCATGGCGCGTCTCTACATTGCTTCCTGACTCCTCCTGGGGGGCGGGTTTAGTTGAGTTATCGGTTTTTTCCTGAATGTTATCGGTCAAACCCGCCCCGACAAGCCCAGATTCCGGGAAAGATACTCGATATTGTTCTGGGGTGACTTGACCCGATACAATTCGGGTGGCATCTCCGGGTAATCCTTCAATGACTACGGTGTCTTGTTTTTGCTGGATGGGGTCACGACTAAATGCGACACCGGAAAACACCCCTTGAATTTGTTTTTGAATTAAGACAGCCATAGCCGTGTCTGGCAAATCCCGGCTACGGCGATACCCTCTGGCGGCGGGGTTATGATAAGAGGCTAAGACTTGGGTAATCGCTTCCTGTAAAGCCGGACGGCTGGTTACCTGTAAAACCGTTTGATATTGTCCGGCGGCTGATGAGAGTTCTGCATCTTCCCCAATAGCAGAAGAACGGACAACCAGGGGTTCTGATTCCGATACTGGGAGATATCTGACCAAGGGTTCCATATCATCCCCTGGAGGTAAGACCCATCCCTTTGGCACAGCGTAACCCCAACGTTTAAGCTGGGATAAGGTCGCTGCTTTGGCTCCAACCTGTTGCGGATCAAGCTCGCGCTCAAGAGGAATAATAGCTTTATCGCCTCGGAAAAAATGAAACACGGATTGAGATTCTGATTTAGCTTGTTCGGTGGGAAGGTCTAAGTCATCGGGAATTTTCTGATAAATCCAACCGATAATCAGACCCAGCGCGATCGCACTGACAATTCTAGCGAAATCATCTGGGTGCAACAGCGCCAGAATTAGGGGAAATAGAACTAAAACACCGATACGTCCCGTCGTGCGATCGCGGATAATTGTAAAGCCTATACCCCCAATTAAAAATACCAATAACGCCACTCGCCACTCATGCACCACAAATCCCCAGACCACATTGGTGGTTCCAGCACCTTTGCCCATCCAGTAGCGCCCCATAACTAGCATAATCAGGGCAATAATTTCCCAGGTGGGTTCGGTGGGAAAGAAATAACGCGCCAGCAAAACAGCCGCAATTCCCTTCAAGGCTTCTGATAATACGGCTAAGATACCCACCCAACGTCCACCGTGGTAGAACGCGGCGGAGACAGATACATTACCCGTACCGACTTGAGAGAGTTGGCGTCTTGTGAGTAAGTAGGTAATCCAGGAAATCAGGGGAAGTCCACCCAGTAGGGGACAGAGGATAAAGATAAGTAAAGCACCCCAAACCTGTGTTAGCGTCATGGGACATTTTTTACTGAGATTTCCTTGATCCTACAAGGGAGATGGGGAAGCTGGGGGAAATGGGGAAGATGAGGGAACCCTCTAGAGACGTGCCATGGCGCGTCTCGTAGAGTTGTCGGGGCGGGTTTTACTATTACCATTTGATTTTCACCCGGATGTTACTCGCGCCCGCCCCAACGGAGTCCAATGATTCTTCTACAAATGACAAATGACAAACATCTAAGGACGAGGATACTTAGACGCAGGTTCAAAGTAGCGTACTGGCTCACCCTTCAACGCCTGACTCATAAAGTCGCGCCATATTGGTGCAGCAAATCCACCCCCTGTCGCCCCACCCCCTAACGGTCTGTAGTTATCATTGCCAATCCAAACCGCCGTGGATAATTGTGGCACATATCCGACGAACCAGACATCTCGTTCTGAACTCGTTGTTCCCGTCTTCCCAGCCGCTGGGCGTCCAATTTGAGCAGCGGTTCCGGTTCCTCCTTCAATCACGCCTTGGAGGACAGCATTCAGCGAAGCCGATGCCCATGGATCAAGAACAAGGCGAGGTTTCGGGGTATTGTCTAATAACACATTGCCCATACTATCACTCACCCGGACAATGATTGTCGGATCAGAATGCCAACCTGTATTGGCAAAGGTAGCGTAAGCCCCTGCCATTTCCAAGGGCGTCATCCCAATCGCACCGAGGGGTAAAGAGGTGACAGGTTCCATGGGGCTTTTAATCCCCAAGGTGCGGCACACTTCAATCACTTTATCTAACCCGACGGCTCTACCAAGCTTAACTGCTGGAACATTTCGCGACTGAACCAGCGCAGTACGAATACTCATCGCTCCGCCGTAACCACCGCCATAGTTTCTGGGCGAATACCACCCACTCCCATCCCGGTAGCTGACTGGGGTATCCATAACCGTGGAATAGGGGGTATATTTGCCAGTGGCAAAGGCAGTGTAGTAAACAAAGGGTTTAAACGCTGATCCCGGTTGGCGTCGGGATTGAATAGCTCGGTTGAACTGACTCTTTTCGTAACCGATACCCCCCACCAAAGCTTTGACATAATGGGTGCGCGGATCAACAGCGGCTAGTGCGACTTGATCAGCATATAACCCCCGGCGGCGCAAGTTCTGGTGAGCGCGAGCGATGGTGTTTTCCGCCATGCGCTGGAAATTGTAATCTACCGTGGTTTGGACGCGCATCCCCCCTTTGAGAACCGCATCTCGACCAAATCGCTCATTCAACTCCGCCACGACAGCTTCTGTGATGTAGGGAAGCTGGCTGGTTTGCCAGGAGGTTAACTTGCCCAAACGCAAGGGTTGAGCTAAAGCATCTTTTTTCTCTTGAACCGTGATCCATCCCAGTTCCCGCATTCTCTCCAGCACGATTGCTTGCCGTTGTTTGGCTAAGGGATAGTTGGCAAAGGGGCTATATTCTTCGGGAGACTGAATCAATCCAGCGAGCATGGCTGATTCTGCCAAGGTTAAGTCAGTGGCTGGCTTGGCGAAGTAACTCTCAGATGCCGTTTGGATGCCATAATTGTTATGACCCCAATAGATCTGATTCAGATACATTTCCAGTATCTGGTCTTTGGTGAAGATTTGCTCCAGCCGGATTGCCATGACTGCCTCGGCAATTTTACGAGAGAACTTTCTCTCCCGAGACAGAAACAAGTTTTTCACCAACTGCATGGTCAAGGTAGAGCCGCCTTCTACTACAGCCCCCTTCTCCCAGTTGGCTAAAAAGGCTCGACCCACACTGTTAGGATTAACGCCATGGTGAATATAGAAGTGACTATCTTCCATGGCAATAACCGCTCGCTTGAGATCGGGGTTAATGTTTTCTAACTTAACCACCTCTCGATTCGCTTCACCATGCAGGCTAGCCAGGTGCTTCCCCTTAATATCGTAGACGTAGGTCGTTTCGGTGGGAACATAGCCCCTGAGAACTCTCACATCGGGAAGATTGCGGAAGCTTGTCGCCAAGCCAACCAGCCCACCAGCCACAACCGAGCTAGTTAGCATTGTAATGCCGAGAATGGTTCCGCCTGTTACCTGAGTGACTCCTTGCACGAATCGGAAAGCCGGTGGCAATCCCTTTTTACTATCTCTTTGTTGTTTTTGTTGGATGGTACTAGACGACACAGTGATTTCACTTCCTCACTCAAGAAAAAAATACTGGATGGCTGTGTGGGAGGCAACCTTAGGGGGGATACGTTCTATACCTTCTATAGATGATTACAGAAATTTATGGCAAAGTCAGGATTAGCGATCGATTCGGTTTTGGCGATTCTTGTCCCCTGTGGACGTTGCTCCCAGCGTTGAATCAGTGGACGGTGTTCTCCCTTAGATCTTTCTTAATGTTAAGCCTGAGATAATCGTTCATGATCAAAAACCGAAATATTTTGGCTTTTGGCTGAAAAAATGGTAACATTACTTTTCTGGATTGGCATAAACAACGGTAAATCTTAAGCATCTGCTACTCTCGTGTACATTAACTAATCGGGCAAGAAGTCTCCAGCCATAATCGATGATTGGGAGGCGAGATGAATTGCCAATGGTAGAAAACTTGTTTCCCTATCCCTAATGAGCCGTTCACTCCTTAAAGATTTCCCAGACGAATGTCAAACTCTTTAAACACAATGTCTCAGTCATTATCTTGGTTATACCGAGGTGTTAGTGACATTTTTCCCAACCAACCCGATTCTCAAGACCCGAATGAGAACCTAGAGCAACGGATTCTCAAAACTGAGCGTCCCAGTCGGGTCAAGTTGGGAATTGACCCGACTGGGACAGATATCCACTTGGGTCATAGTATTCCCGTGCGGAAATTGCGGGCGTTTCAAGATGCGGGTCATACGGCTGTCCTAATTATTGGCGATTTTACCGCAAGAATTGGTGATCCAAGTGGCAAATCTGATGTCCGGAAGCAGCTTTCTGAAGCACAGGTGCAGCAAAATGCCCAAACCTACTTGGATCAGGTGCGTCCGATTTTGGATTTTGAAACACCGGGACGCTTGGAGATTCGCTATAACTCGGAATGGCTGAGTAAGCTGGATTTGGCGGAGATTCTCGATTTGTTAGCTACGATGACGGTGGGGCAGATGCTCGCTAAGGAGGGGTTTGCGGAACGATTTAAACAGGAAAATCCGATTTACCTGCATGAGTTTCTCTATCCCTTAATGCAAGGGTATGATTCTGTGGCAGTTAAGGCGGATGTGGAGTTAGGGGGAACGGATCAAAAATTTAATATTGCTGTGGGGCGAGACTTGCAGCGGCATTTTGGTCAAACTCCCCAGTTTGGATTACTCCTGCCGATTTTAATTGGTACAGATGGCGTGCTGAAGATGTCTAAGTCGCTGAATAATTATGTGGGGTTGCAGGAGGCGGCTCAACCCATGTATCAAAAGCTGGAAGGGACTAAGGATAATCTGTTAGAGAACTATTTTGAGCTACTCACCGATTTACCCTTAGAGGAACTCCCGACAAATCCCCGCGATCGCCAACAACTTCTGGCTTGGACAATTGTCGCCCAATATCACGGTAAAAAGGAGGCAGATGAGGCAAAAGGTGGGGGTGCTATCCCAGAATTTTCCCTCTCCCAAGTCGAGTTTCCGGTTAAGTTGTTCTATATCCTCAATGCTAGTGAGTTGTGCAGCAGTAGTGGCGAAGGGCGGCGACAGATCAAAGGCGGAGGCGTGAAGCTAGCAGGCGATCGCATTACAGATGTAGACTGCTCCTTTGATTCCCCAGAGGCGTTAGAGGGTAAGGTTTTACAGGTGGGGAAAAAGAAATCTGTACGGTTGGTTTCGTAAGCTACAAAAAGGCAGAGGGCAGATTGCAGAGGGAAAAACTCTAAGGATGCCAGCGCAAAAGCTTCCCCAAGGGCGGGTGCGAGTTAAGTTTCACCGAAAGTCGCATAAGTTATCTGTAAAACCCGCCCCTACACCCACGCTCCTTGGCTCCGCTACTCCCTGGCTATAGCGCAAGTTTGAAGATTTGTCAACCAAATTAGTGAGATCAAGTGGTATTATAAAGATAATCAGACTGTGTGTCCCATCGGAGGTTCGCTCATGTCACCATTATTGCCGCTCATACTGCTATGGGTTTTTCTGGGAATGGCTTTTTTATCGAGCATCCATGCAGAAGGCAGAGCCATTACTTAATTCGGCAAAACATAGAAAGAAAAACAAAAAACAAAGATACCGCTAGTTTTGCTATACTACGAAGAGAACGAACGTCCGAGGAAGTCGGATTCCTGTAAAGCGGTGCCTCGGAACTGAGTATCGTTCCTCAATAGTTTCGTACAAAACAGGCTATATGTCTGTGGGTCGGGAGAAGTCTTTCCCCTTTTGGGGAGGAAGACACTTCACGCATATCAATACAAAAAAAGGGGAAAGAAATTTCTTTCCCCTTAAACTATCTAGGGCTTGCTGCACAACGGCAAAACCCTTATCTATACAAGGCTTTGAGTAGCATGGACATTGGATCATCTTCAAGGAAATAGGGTAAAACCCTTTCATACCCTTGCACCGCTATCAGGGAAAATGTACGATGGCTCCCCCTGCTCCCCCTGCTCCCCCTGCTCCCCCTGCTCCCCCTGCTCCCCCTGCTCCCTACCCCTCCACAAGACTTATTCAGCAAACTCTATCTATGGGTTTGAGAACAATTGACATCCTCCCCCGGCTAAAGAGCGCGGGGGATTCCTCACCACGCCACCTTTTTAGGGGTGGTCGCTGATTGGGGTTGACGCTTCGCTGAAGGTTGCCTCCAAATGAGGTCTTACACCCTCTCCACGTCCGTTTATA